>NZ_JSYC01000060.1:0-18605 GCF_054823965.1 Gordonia sp. GN26
AACTCACTCGAAGAGCCGCTGCCCCCACCACTCGCCGCGCTCCAGGCCCGGCGGGATCGCGAAGTTCGCCGAGCTGTTGGGGATCAGGTACTCGGTCATGGCGTCCTGTCGGGACAGGACCTGCTGCATGGGCACGAACTGTTTGCCGGTGTCGCGGTTGAAGGCGATGAAGAACAGGCCGGCGTCGAGGTGACCGAAGCCGTCGGTGCCGTCGGTGAAGTTGTAGCCGCGACGGAGGATTCGCACTCCGCCGAGGTTGTCCGGATGTGCCAGCCGGACATGGGCGTTGCGCGCGATCATCGGGGTGCCGCCGGAGGTGATCGCGAAGTCGGGGTCGTCGAACTCGCCGGATTTCCCCAGCGGGGCGCCGGATCGCTTGGTGCGACCGACGATCTGTTCCTGCTCGAAGAGGTTGGCGCGGTCCCATGGTTCGATGTCCATCCGAATACGCCGGGCGACGAGGTAGGTGCCGCCCGTCATCCACTGCGCAGCCGGGGGATTGTCCTCCGGGGCGACCCAGACCCAACGGTCGAGGAGGTCGGTGTCCTCGGCGCGCAGGTTCGCGGTTCCGTCCTTGAATCCGAACAGGTTCCGGGGGGTGTCCTGGGACTGCGTCGTCGACGACGTGCGGCCGAACCCGAGCTGCGACCAGCGGATGGCCATGACGCCCACCGCCATCCGCGCGAGGTTGCGGATGGCGTGGACGGCGACCTGCGGGTCGTCGGCGCAGGCCTGCACGCAGATGTCCCCGTACGACCGTGCGGGGTCGATCTTCTCGGCTGCGAACATCGGCAGATCGACGAGGGCCGGTGGGCGACGGTCGGCGAGACCGAAACGGTCGGGTCGGTCAGGGGCCGACGCGCTGGGGCCGAACAACCCCGGACCGAAGCCGATCGTCAGCGTGAGGTGAGCGGCACTCAGCCCCAACGCTTCTCCGGTGTCGGCAGGCGGGGTGTACTCACCGAGGCCGGTGGCGCCGTCGGGGACGGTCTCCTCACCGCGGGTCATGCGTTCGGCCGCGTCGGTCCAACGCTGCAGCACGGCGACGAGTTCGTCCCGGTTGTCGGTGACGACGTCGAAGCTCGCGAAGTGCAGTCGATCCTGTGCGGCGGTGATGATCCCGGCCTGCCGAGGACCCCGGAAATCGACGACGTGATCGGCTGCCGGCGCCGGCGTGGTGGCCCGGCCGACGGCCACCCCGCCCGCGGCGACGAGCAGACCGGCACCGGTTCCGCCGAGGATCGCACGACGCGACAGACCACGTCGCTTCTTCGTGTGGCCTACGGGTTCGGTGGGCTGCGCGTCGTCGGGGCGGGGGGCCGGATCACTCATTGCTGCAGCACGATTCCCGGGACCTGTGACAGGGTGGCCGAGAGCGCATCGATCTGATTCGACAGTTCCTTGCGCTGCGCGGGCGTGACCTCGGTGTACGACACGTAGCCATCACCGTCGCGGTAGGAGTTCACCGAGTCGCGCACCGTCGCGAACTGGGCGGTGATCTTGTCCATCAGCGCCGGGTTCTTGGCGGCGATGATCGGCTGCATCGTCGCGATCGCGGTCTCCGAGCCGTCGAGGTTGCCGGCGAAATCCCAGAGATCGGTGTGCGAGTAGCGATCTTCCTCGCCGTCGACCTTGGTGGCGGCGACCTCGTCGATCAGGGCCTGCGGGCCCTTCACGAACGACAGGGTCTCGAAGTCGAAGTCGGGGGAGTTGACCTCGTCGCGCAGCTTCGTGACGTTGGCGAGCAGGCCGTCGGCGACCTCGGCGATGGCCTGCGGATTGTCGGTCTCCTTGGCGTTCGCGGCATCCGACGGCGTGATCTGGCCCGGTGCGTCGCCGATCTCGTCGGCCTGCGGCGGCCACAGGAACCGCTCGATGCGGTGGAATCCGGTGAACGGCTGGGTGCCGTCCTCGGTGTCGTCCCACCGCATGTCGATGGCGGGGTCGAGATCGGGGAAGGACTCGGCGACCGGTTCGATCCGCTCGTACGGCGTGCGCGCGAGACCGAACTGCGCACGTGCCACGTCGAGATCGCCCTTCTTGACGCTGTCGACGAAGGATGTCGTCTGGGCGTGCAGGGTGTTGAGCTGGTTGCGGACGTACTCGAGGTATTGCGCCTTGGCGGCCGTCACGTCGGCGGGGACGTCGGCCTTCTCCTTGCGCTCGCCGCCGACGTTGAGCTCCGTCCGGATGCCGGTGCCGACCATGCCGGGCTTGCAGGCCACCGTGTAGGTGCCGGGTTCGACGATCTCGACGGTCAGGTTGCCGGACAGCCCGGGACCGATGTTCTCGACCTCGCCGAGGACGCGGTTGTTGTTCCCGTAGACGTAGAACTCGGTGACCTTGTCGCCGGAGTTGGTGACCGTGAAGTCCACGTTGCCGGTCGTCGCATCGGTGGTCGCGAGATCACAGGCGTCGGCGGTCGATGTCACCGCGATCGCGCCCTCGGAGTTGCTCTTCTCGGTACAGCCGGCGAGGAGCACGGGGGCGATCACCACCGCGGCCGCAGCTGCGGCAACCACGGGTCTACGAGTCACTGAGCATTCCTTTCGGGGGTGGGCTCCGCGGGTGCGGCGCTCTCGTCGGGGGTTGCGGTCTTCTGCGCGACGGCCCGATGGCTCGCGCGTTGGCGTCGGAAGAAGATCGTGGTCACGACGACGACGTAGACGATCCAGGCGATCACCTGAAGGACAGTCGGATCGGGTCGCACGTTGAAGATGCCGCCCAGGACCGTCCCGTACCAGGACGAGGCGTCGTAGGTTCCGGAGACGTCGAAGGCGATGTTGTCGTGGCCGGGCAGCCAGCCCACCGTCTGCAGCGCGCGGACGCCGTAGGTGAGGATTCCGGCGGCGACGATGATCAGGAACAGACCTGTGTAAGTGAAGAACACCGAGAGGTTCAGGCGGATGGCGCCGCGGTAGATCAGCACGGTCAACACGATCGCGGCGATGATTCCGACGACGAGGCCGAGCAGCGGCCACAGTCCACCGGAGACGCTCTCGGCGTACCCGACCATCAGCAGGGCGGTCTCGAAACCCTCACGGCCGACGGCCAGGAACGACAGACCCAGCACCGACGCACCACCGGCGAGGAGAGCCTTCGACATCCCGCTCTTGAGGTCGGCAGAGATATGGGAGGAGGCCTCGCTCATCCACAGCACCATGAACGTCACGATCGCGACGGCCACCAGCGACGCGACACCGGCGATGGTCTCGGCGGCGAGCGGCGTCATCGTCGAGGTACCGAAGTGGATCACGAGGAACACCGCGACCGTCATGGCGACCGCGGCACCCACGCCCGCCCAGATCCACTTCAGGGCGTCCCGGCGGTCGGTCTTGACGACGAAGGCGACGAGAACCATGACGACGATCCCGGTTTCGAGTCCCTCGCGGAGCCCGATGAGCGCGCTACCGAACATCTGCGTCCAGATCGACGGGCCACCGTCGGCGGCAAGCACGTGAACGCCGCTCGAGGCGAGTGCCGTGAGGTGATCCATTCAGTTCGTCCGTCTCTCGGCGCGACCGACGCCGATGGTTCAGTAAGGCTAGCCATACAGAGACTAGACCTCGGGCGGGGGGCCGCGTAGGGCACATGGGCCCAGCGGACCTGCGAGTCTCCAGCTGTCGCCGGTGCCCGGGCCGTCGGGAACCGAAGCCGGCCGCCGACAGTTGTCCTCTGTGACCGGGTCGCTGTGTGTTGCCGAGGCGAGCACGCCGCGGCATGTGCGATCGTGGTCGATCGGACGGGCGTCGGCCCGCCGGGAGATCCGAGACAGGAGTGGAACGGGGAATGCGTGTGTTGGGCCGGGGGCGGAACCGTCGCTCGTGGAGGAACGGGCCGGTCGCGGGCGGGGTGGCGATCGCCTCGACGGTGTTGCTCTCCGCGTGCATCGATCTCCCGTCGCTGAACAGGCCCGACATCCCCGAGGGCATCCCGCCCGGCGCGGGTGTGCCGCAGCCCTACATCGACATCAATGCGCCCGGGCGCACCGCCGACAAGATGCATGAGTGGGCCGAACCCATCTCGGAGTCGACCGGCATCCCCATCGTGTCCCTGCAGGCCTACGGCAACGCCGCGGAGATCCAGCGGCAGCAGCACCCCGAATGCGGCATCGCGTGGACCACGCTGGCCGGCATCGCGGGCGTCGAGAGCAAGCACGGACGCTACCGGGGCTCGAGCGTGGCCGAGAACGGCGACGTGAGCCCGCCGATCCGCGGCGCACAGCTCGACGGCACCAAGGGCAACATGGAGATCCGCGACACCGACGGGGGCGCCCTCGACGGTGACCCCACCCACGATCGCGCGATGGGGCCTTTCCAGTTCATCCCCGAGACGTGGAAGCGCTACGGCGTGGACGCCAACGGAGACGGCGTCCCCGACCCAGACAACATCGACGACGCGGCGCTGTCCGCCGCCCGCTACCTGTGCGTCTCCTCGGGCAACGACATGACCGTCGCCGAGGGGTGGGAGAAGGCGGTCCGCACGTACAACAACTCGATGGCCTACGTCCTCGACGTGCGCGATCACGCCAACGCCTACTCGATCAACGTCCGTTTCTGAGCCCGGGGCCGGACGGCTGCAGCCGTACCACGAGACCTTGTCTCGTGGGCCGTGGATGCAGCCACTACTCTTTGACCTACCGACCGGCATCACAGCCGGCACGTCCACCGAGATTGGGGTTCAGCCGTGGCAATCATCGAGCAGGTAGGTGCGCGCGAGATTCTCGACTCGCGGGGAAACCCGACGGTCGAGGTCGAGGTCGTCCTGGACGACGGCACCTTCACCCGCGCCGCCGTTCCGTCGGGCGCTTCCACCGGCGAACACGAGGCCGTCGAGCTCCGTGACGGCGGCGAGCGGTACCTGGGCAAGGGCGTCACCAAGGCCGTCGAGGGTGTCCTCGGCGAGCTGGCACCCGCGGTGATCGGCATCGAGGCCGAGGAGCAGCGTCTCGTCGACCAGGCACTGCTGGACTGCGACGGCACCCCCGACAAGAGCCGCATCGGCGCCAACGCGCTGCTCGGTGTCTCGCTCGCGGTGGCCAAGGGCGCGGCCGAGTCGGCCGGTCTGCCCCTGTTCCGCTACATCGGCGGCCCCAACGCCCACATCCTGCCGGTCCCGATGATGAACATCATCAACGGCGGTGAGCACGCGGACAACGGCATCGACTTCCAGGAGTTCATGATCGCTCCGGTCGGCGCCCCCACCTTCAAGGAAGCCCTCCGCTGCGGCGCCGAGGTCTACCACGCGCTCAAGTCGGTGCTGCACAAGCAGGGTCTGAACACCGCGCTCGGCGACGAGGGCGGCTTCGCCCCCGACCTGCCGAACACCGAGGCCGCCATCGCCGTGATCGGCGAGGCCGTCGGCAAGGCCGGCTACAACTTCGGCCGTGACGTCGTCATCGCGCTCGACGCCGCGTCGACCGAGTTCTACTCCAACGGCGTCTACAAGCTCGAGGGCAAGGAGTTCGACGCCGACGCCATGGTGTCGTTCTACGAGAAGCTCATCAGCGACTACCCGATCGTGTCGATCGAGGACGGCCTGTCCGAGGACGACTGGACCGGTTGGGCCAAGCTGACCGAGTCGATCGGCGACAAGGTGCAGCTCGTCGGCGACGACCTGTTCGTCACCAACCCCGAGCGTCTCGAAGAGGGCATCTCGAAGGGCATCGCCAACGCGCTGCTGGTCAAGGTGAACCAGATCGGCACGCTGACCGAGACCCTCGACGCCGTCGCCCTCGCGCACAACAACGGCTACAAGTCGATGATGAGCCACCGGTCCGGTGAGACCGAGGACACCACCATCGCCGACCTCGCCGTCGCCTGCAGCTGCGGACAGATCAAGACCGGTGCGCCCGCACGTTCCGAGCGTGTCGCCAAGTACAACCAGCTGCTGCGCATCGAAGAGGGTCTCGGCGATGCGGCACGCTACGCGGGGGACCTCGCCTTCCCGCGTTTCTCGTTTGGTTCGTGATTAGCTGTCTTCATGGGTTCGGAGCGACGTCACCGCGGTGACGGGCGTCAGCGTGCGCGTGATCGGAAGGCCGATCCGCGCGCACGCGACGCCCGTCGCACGCGACGGCACGATCGGTCCGGACGTCCGGCTCGGCCTGTCGCACCGGTCTCGGTCGTCGAGACCGGTGAACAGGAGCTGATCTCCGACGCCTCTGCGGACACCGCAGCCGAAGCCCAGGAGACTGCGACTGACACCGCCGCACCGTCGGCTGAGCGGGTTCGTCGCCCCCGGCCGAACGCGTCCCGGAACCGGATGCGGTCCGGACTGAGCGCTCGTCTGCGCCGCTTCGAGATGACCCCGGCCACGGTGGCGACACTCGTCATCACGGTCGTCGTGGTCTGCGTCGTCGCCCTGACGCTGGCGATGCCGCTGCGGACGTACTTCAGTCAGCGGTCGGAGTTCCGCCAGCTGACCGCGTCGAACGAACAGCTGCGGCGCGAGGTCGCCGACTACCAGCAGAAGGTCAACGAGCAGAACGACCCCGCCTACATCGAGGCCCAGGCGCGGACGCGTCTGCAGTTCGTCAAGCCAGGAGAGATTCCGCTCGTGATGTTGTTCCCCGCCGACCAGGCCCGCCGCGAGGCTGCCGAACGTGCCGAGGAGCGCGCCCGCGCACCCTGGTACGGCAACCTCTGGGACACCCTGTCGACTCCGCCCGCCGCGCAGTGAGGTCAGAGACCGTGAGCGTGTCAGAAGAAGACCTCGCCACCGTCGCAGCGCAGCTGGGACGCGAGCCGCGCGGGGTCATCGAAATCAGTTATCGCACTCCCGACGGCCAGCCCGCCGTGGTCAAGACCGCGCCGCGGCTGCCCGACGGCACGCCGTTCCCGACGCTGTACTACCTGACCGATCCACGGCTCACCGCCGAGGCCAGTCGTCAGGAGTCGGCGGGCGTCATGCGGGGGATGACCGCGCGGTTGTCGTCCGATCCGGAGCTCGCGGCCGTCTATCGTCGTGCGCACGAGGACTACCTCGCCGAGCGCGACGCCATCGAGTCGTTGGGCACCGACTTCACCGGCGGCGGCATGCCCGACCGGGTGAAGTGCCTGCATGTGTTGATCGCGCACTCGCTCGCGAAGGGGCCGGGTCTCAACCCGTTCGGCGACGAGGCGGTGGCTCTCGCGGCTGCAAATGGCTTGCGGGGCACCGCGATCCCGGCCGACTGGCCCGCCACACTGCCGCCGACAGAGACTCCCGGAGACAACGCGTGACGATCGTCGGCGCCGTCGACTGCGGAACCAACTCGATCCGTCTCCTCGTGGCCCGGGCGGGCGACGACGGCCGCCTCGTCGACCTGCATCGCGAGATGCGCGTCGTACGACTGGGTTACGGCGTCGACGCGACCGGACAGTTCGCCCCGGAATCGATCGAACGCACCCGGGTCGCGCTGGCCGACTACGTCACCACGATGGAATCGCTCGGCGTCGAGAAGGTGCGTATGGTCGCCACCTCGGCGACACGCGATGCGTCGAATCGCGACGAATTTTTCGCGATGACCGCCGACCTGCTGAGCTGCGTCTCCGACGGCGCCATCGCCGAGGTCATCTCCGGCGACGAGGAAGCACGACTGTCCTTCCGCGGGGCCGTCGGCGAATTGGACCCTGACAGTGGGCCTTTCGTGGTCACCGACCTCGGGGGAGGCTCGACCGAGGTGGTGCTCGGCGACACCGATGGCGTCCACGCCGCGTACTCGGCGGACATCGGGTGCGTGCGTCTGACCGAACGCACCCTGCCGTCCGATCCGCCGACCGCCGAGGAGATCGCCGCCGCCCAGGCGTTCGCCGCCGAGCGACTGGCCGAGGCCTTCGCGCGGGTGCCCGTCGAGCCTGCGCGGACGTGGGTCGGCGTCGCCGGGACGATGACGACGCTCGCCGCACTCGGCGCCGGGCTGACCGAGTATGACTCGGAGAAGATCCACCTTTCCCGCATCTCGCTAGCCGACCTCGACCGCGTGTGCTGGGACCTCGTCCACATGCCGCGCGCCGACCGCGCGGCCCTCGGGCCGATGCACCCCGGTCGCGTCGACGTCATCGGCGGGGGATCGCTGGTCACGCTCGAACTGGCGAAGGTGCTGGCCGAACGCGCGGGCATCACCGAACTCGTCGTCAGCGAGCACGACATCCTCGACGGCATCGCACTCGGCATCCTGGACTGACGGACCGGTCCCGATAGGATGTGACGCATGGCATACAACCTGCGTTGCCCCTGTGGCGAGTCCATCACCGCCCTCGAAGACGACTTCGTCCCCAAGGTCCAGGCCCATCTCGCGGCCGAACACCCCGGCCGGGATTACAGCGAGACCGAGATCATGATGATGGCGATGACCGTGCCCGACCGCTCGGTGAAATCCGACTGACCCTCCGAGACGCCCTCCGCACGCTCCGGGCTCCTCATGGAGCAGGCAAACCCACCACATTTCGCCAGATCCACCACCCGAGCGGGTGGTGGATCTGGCGATAAAGGGTGGGTTTGCGGCTAGGCCGCGGCTGCGGGGTTGCGCAGCGAGATGTTGTTGCAGGCTTCGCAGACAGACTCGGGGATGATGCCCGCGTGCTGGAGGAAGCCGAAGATGGTGCAGCCGAGGCAGAATCCGAAGACCGACTCGAGGGTCGCGGCGAGGATCAGGACGCCGGTGACGATCTGGGCGGCCAGACCGAAACCGAAGAGGCTCAACACGAACGCCGTTCCGCTGACCACCAGGCCGATGGTCTGCGCGAAGCGCTTCGGCGGGCCGGGGACCAGCTTCTCCTTGCGGACGATCTTCGGGACGATGAACTTCACCGACAGCTGTCCGAAGGGGGAGAGCGTGGGGCCCGACGCCACACGCAGTGCGAACCCGAGGACCAGCAGGCCGTACAGGATCGGGTTGTTGACCGCGACCGCGATGACGGCCAGCACGACGACCAGGCCGGCGGTCGTGCGGGCTGCGTAATCGTTCACGGGGTTGGGAAAGGTGAGAACCTCACGCACCGACATCGACAGAACCTCCATGAACTAGGAAAACCAGGACCAAGCTACGGGTGAGTCCGCCGTTTGGCAAAGGTTGTATCCACCCAGATCTCAAGAGGGTGAGCGTCGTCTCACAAGTGATCGATGTCGGGGTCGATGCGGGGTTCCTCAGCGGCGATCTCCCGCGGGTCGTCGACGTCGGGCTCGTCCTGGTCGGTCACGCCGCCGTCGTTGGGGAGTTCGGCCTCCCGGGAGACCTCTCCCTCCTGGTCGATGCCGGCCTGCTCGCCGACGTCGATGCGATCGGGGATCTCGTCCATGTCCACTCCTGTCACTTCTCGTGCCTGCTCGGACTCGGAAAACGGCTGGGACAGGTCGACGTCGTTGACCGTCTCGGCATAGGCGAACTCGGCGTCGACGATTCCCCACTCGCGGTCTTGGGCGAGGTCGGCCTTCGCCTTGCGTGCGGCCTCCCGCATCTCGAACCCGTCGGTGACGATCTCGCCGATCTCGCGGGTCACCCCGGCGACGGCGCCGGTGATGATCGTGGCGATACGACCCACGTGCGTTGCCGTGGACTCGATCAGCTCCTGCATCAGGTCCTTGTTCCGTTCGATGCTGTCGACCATCTGTGACCCCCTGGGTTCTTAAGGGTGTTGCCCCCGCGTGTGCCTGTCCGTGCGCGCCGGTGAAACGCGACTGGTCCCGAGGTTACCCCCGGGGACCAGTCGGTCAAACGATTCTCAAATGCACAGGTCAGGCGGCCGACGCGGGCTTCTCACGTTCGACGATGACGGTGAGGTCGTCGTCGTCGCGGGTCATCCAGTTCGGGAGCGACAGCTTCGCGATCTTCTTCCACGTCGACGCCAGCTGGTGGCTGAGCGAGCCGGTGTTGTACGGCAGGCCGTAGCGCTCGCAGATCTCCTGCACCTCGGCGGAGATCGTCGGGTAGCGGCTTGCCGGGATGTCCGGGAACAGGTGGTGCTCGATCTGGTGCGACAGGTTGCCGCTCATGATGTGGAACAGCGGGCTGCCGGTGATGTTCGCCGAGCCGAGCATCTGGCGCAGGTACCACTGGCCGCGGGTTTCGTTCTCGCACTCCTCCGGGGTGAAAGTTTGTGCACCGGTGGGGAAGTGGCCGCAGAAGATGATCGAATAGGTCCACACGTTGCGCACCAGGTTGGCGGTGGCGTTGCCGATGAGGGTCGGGACGAACAGCGGACCGGTCAGCGCCGGAAAGACGACGTAGTCCTTGAGGACCTGTCGACCGGCCTTTCGCCACATGCCCTTCACCAGGCCCTTGATGTCACTCCACTTGCGCTTGCCCTGGATCACGTTCTCCGCCTCCAGGTCGTGGAGCATCACACCCCACTCGAAGAGGAGCATGAGGGCGGTCGCGTACCCGAGGTTGCCCAGGTAGTAGGGATTCCACTTCTGGTCACGCGCCATCCGCAGGATGCCGTAGCCGATGTCGCGGTCCTCGCCGAGGATGTTGGTGAACGTGTGGTGCAGGTAGTTGTGGCTGTGCTTCCACTGGTCGGCCGGGCACACGGTGTCCCACTCGAATTCGCGGGAGTTGTAGGTGTCCTCGCGCATCCAGTCGTACTGGCCGTGCATCACGTTGTGGCCGATCTCCATGTTGTCGAGGATCTTCGACACGGAGAGTGCGCCGACGGCGGCGATCCAGGCCGGCGGGAAGAACCCGAGGTACATCAGTGCGCGGCCGCCGATCTCGAACCCGCGCTGGGCGCGGATCACCGAGTACAGGTAGTCGCGGTCCTTCTGCCCGAGGTCGGCGACGATCCGCGAGCGCAGTTCGTCCAGGTCACGTCCCAGCGCCTCGACCTGTTCATAGGACAGGACGACGGTGTTGGGATCGGCGGCAGCCGTCTCGGCGGTGGTGTTCTCGGCCTCGAGGAGGGCCGGGAGGTTATTGGTGGGCGCGGGACGGGTGTCCTTGGCGATGTCGATGGTCATGCTGTGCCTCCTGCTGGGTAGGAGAGTGGAATGGGTGGAGGTCGGCGCGCGGTGGCCGACCGTCAGATCTCGATGTCGACGGAACCGACCGGGGCGTTGATGCACAGCTGGATCTGTGTGTCGGACTCGGTGTCGGTCTCGCCGGTGAGCACGTTGCGGGTGCAGCCCGACTTCTTCACGGCGGTGCAGGAGAAGCAGATCCCCATGCGGCAGCCGTGTTCCGGGCTGAGCCCGGCGGCCTCGGCCTGGTCGAGGATGGGGCGGCCGTCGTTGGAAGCCGTTGCCCCCGATCGCGAGAACGTCAGTTCGCCCTCGACCGAATCGGGGTCGACGACCGTCGGTGCGGCCAGGGTGAACGCCTCGCTGTGCAACGGCTGCGAGATGCCGAGTTCGGCGTGCGCCTCGGCGACGGCATCCATCAGGGCCCGGGGTCCGCAGACGAAGACGTCGGCGTCGGTCAGACCGGGGATGTCGTCGAGGTGCGCGGCGGTGAAGTGGCCGTCGTCGTCCTCGCGGGTGTGGTGCATCCGGAGGTCGAGGTTGGGATGCTCGGCCGCCAGGGCGGCGAGCTCGGTGCGGTACGCGACCTCCGAAGCCGTGCGCGCGTAGTGCACGAAGGTGATCGGTCCGGCGTATCCTCGGGCCACGAGTGTCCTCAACATTGAGAGCACAGGTGTAACGCCGCTGCCGCCGCTGATGAAGACGGCCGACGTCGGATCGGTCTCCGGCAGCGCGAACTCGCCGTCGGCCTGGGACAGTCCGACCACATCGCCGGTCCGGGCCTCGGCGGCCAGGTGTTTGGAGACGAGGCCGTCGTCGTTGGCGGTGACGGTGAGTTCGATGTCGCCGTCCGGGCCGGCGGCAGCATTGGCCGGCGAGAAGCACCGGGTGTGCCGGACTCCGTCGATCACGACGCTGAGCTGCACGAACTGTCCAGCCTGATGGCCGCGCCACTGACGTGTCGGACGGATGGTGAGACGCACCGTGCGGGGTGTCGGATGCTCGACCCGGACGATCTCGCCGCGCAGGTCGCGCCAGGTGAGCATGGGATCGAGCAGTTCGAGATAGCGATCGACCGGATGCGGGGACAGTGCCGCCTCGACGATCGATCCGACCAGGCGGTTCCAGCGGCCGGGGCTGCCGGCTGCGGTGCCCGGGGTCGGGTTCTGGGAGGTGCGGATGCTCATGGATGGGCTCCGTTCACATGGTTTCGGTGTACAGATGTACACAAACGAGTGTGACATGTTGACGCCTGTACCCGTCAAGCGGAGATTCCTGTGATGGCCGTCACGATCGTCGGGAGGTCAGGGTCGGGGTCGAAGGTCGCGGCGAATACACTCGGCTGTGTGACACGCACGCGGAGTTCGGACCAGCGCGATGCGCAGACGCGTGCGGACAAGAAGAACCAGACGCGCCAGGCGCTCCTCGACGCCACGAGGTCCCTTGTCGGCGACCGCAGCTTCGGCAGCATCAGCCTGCGCGAGGTGGCCCGCGGTGCGGGCATCGTGCCCACTGCCTTCTATCGGCACTT
The DNA here is from genome assembly GCF_054823965.1 of Gordonia sp. GN26. Classification (NCBI taxonomy): domain Bacteria; kingdom Bacillati; phylum Actinomycetota; class Actinomycetes; order Mycobacteriales; family Gordoniaceae; genus Gordonia; species Gordonia sp. GN26. The sequence goes on from NZ_JSYC01000060.1 coordinate 12,470, forward strand.
CGCCTCGATGGAGGATCTCGGGGTCACGGTCGTCGAGGACTCGATGCGAGTCCTGCGTCGAGCTCTTCGCGAGGGGCGGCGTGATCTCGCCGCGCGTCAGGCGATGCCGACTGCCAAGAACTCACTCGACATCCTCTTGCGGCACGTCCGCGAGAACGAATCGCAGTTCCGCTTCCTGATCCGCGAGCAGCACGGCGGTATCGCGGAGATCCGCCGCGCCATCGACACCGAACTCCGGCTCTTCGCCAAAGAGCTGACGATCGACCTCGCCCGGATTCCGGACCTCGCCCCGTGGCAGCCGGAAGACCTCGAGATCGCCGCCGAACTCATCGTCACGATCATGCTGACCGCCGTGGCCGATCTGCTCGACGGCGAGTACCGCGGACGGGGCGCCGAGAAGCAGATCGTCGAGCGCACCGAACGGCAACTGGTGATGGTGTTCCTCGGAATGGGGCAGTGGCGACCGTCGGAGTGAGCGGGTCGTCGGTCGGGGCCTGAGAACGGCCCCTCCGAAGAGTGGGGCGACCGGCGCAGAATCGGGACCGTCGCGTGGCGTCGTCGGCGAGAAGTGCGGTCCGCATGGTGGCGATCGCCCCTGGTACACCTCTGACCTGCGCAAACACCGCCTCTACCGGACGTTGTGGATCGTTGTCCACTTGGCGTCACACAGATTTCAATTGTGGCCTCCCGTCTCGCCGGTGTCCGACACTTGGATTCGACATGTGTGTCCCAGCGCGGGTATTTCGGTCCGAGCTGCTGGTCATGCCTGCCGCTCCACCCCTGACGCTCTACGACGAAAGGTGCCCTCGCGGTGTCTCTGCATTTCCACTGGTTCCTGCCCACCTACGGTGACTCCCGCAATCTGATCGCGGGCGGGCACGGCAGCCAGATGAACGGGGACCGGCCGGCCGACCTTCGTTACCTCAAGCAGCTCGCGGGTGCGGCCGAGGTCAACGGCTTCGAAGCCGTCCTGACCCCGGCCGGACTCTGGTGTGAGGACGCGTGGCTGACAACCGCGGCGCTCATCGACTCGACCGAGAGCCTCAAGTTCCTGATCGCCTTCCGCCCCGGCCTCATCTCGCCGCTCCTCGCAGCGCAGATGTCGGCGACCTTCCAGTGGCATTCCGAGGGTCGCCTGCTGATCAACGTCGTCACCGGCGGCGAGTCGAGCGAACAGCGCGCCTTCGGTGACTTCCTGGCGAAGAACGCCCGCTACGAGCGCTGCGGCGAATACCTGGAGATCATCCGCCGTCTGTGGACCCAGGACGAGCCCGTCGACTTCGTCGGCAAGCACCTGCGCGTGGAGAACGCCCTCCTCGGCCGTCGCCCCACCCCGACCCCGCCGGTCTTCTTCGGTGGATCGTCGCCTGCCGCGGGTGACGTGGCCGCCAAGTACGCCGACACCTACCTCACCTGGGGTGAGCGTCCGGAGGCCGTCGCCCAGAAGATCGCCTGGATCAACGGACTCGCCGCAGCCCAGGGCCGGACCCTCGATCACGGCATCCGGTTCCACGTGATCGCCCGCGAAACCTCCGAGCAGGCGTGGGCCGAGGCCGAACGACTCCTCAACAACCTCGATCCGGAACAGGTCGCCGCCGCGCAGCGGAACCTCGCCCAGTCGGAATCCGAGGGCCAGCGCCGGATGTCCGAATTGCACGGCCGCGGTGCAGCTTTCGAAGTTTCGCCCGACCCGCGTTCGCTGGAGATCCACCCGGGCGTCTGGTCCGGCGTCGGTCTGGTGCGCGGCGGTGCGGGCACCGCACTCGTCGGTTCCTACGACGAGGTCGCGGAGCTCATCGGTGAGTACGCCGCCCTCGGTCTCGACCACTTCATCCTGTCCGGCTACCCGCACCTCGAGGAGGCCTACCACTTCGGTGAGGGCGTCCGACCGGCGCTCGCCCGCCGCGGCCTGCTCGACGCGGCCGATGCGCGTCCGAGTGAAGAGGTTCGCACCGCGTTCCTGCCCCGGCTCCAGGCCGCCTCGTCGTGATCGCTCCGTCCTGACCGATCCACTCTCCACCTGAGAACCCACCTCCGGAGGTAACACCATGTCCACCGACTCCATCGCGGACGAGATCAAGTTCGCCTACTGGGTGCCCAACGTCAGCGGCGGCCTGGTCACCAGCACCGTCGAGCAGCGCACCGACTGGGGCTACGACTACAACATCAAGCTCGCCCAGACCGCCGAGAACAACGGCTTCGAGTACGCACTCTCGCAGGTTCGTTACGAGGCCAGCTACGGCGCCGAATACCAGCACGAGTCGACGAGTTTCAGCCTGGCGCTGCTCCTCGCGACGCAGCGGCTGAAGGTCATCGCCGCGGTGCACCCCGGCCTGTGGCACCCGGCAGTCCTGGCCAAGCTCGGCGCCACCGCCGACCACCTGTCCAAGGGCCGTTTCGCCATCAACGTGGTCAGCGGCTGGTTCAAGGACGAGTTCACCCACCTCGGTGAGCCGTGGCTCGAGCACGACGAGCGCTACCGCCGCAGCGGCGAGTTCCTCGAGGTCATCCGCAAGATCTGGACCGAGGACAACGTCGACTACCGTGGCGACTTCTACCGCATCCACGATTTCACCCTGAAGCCGAAGCCGCTCAACACCCCCGAGCGTCCGAACCCGGAGCTCTTCCAGGGCGGCAACTCGACCGCGGCGCGCAGCAACGGCGGCCGCTTCGCCGACTGGTACTTCTCCAACGGCAAGGACTTCGACGGCGTCACCGAGCAGATCGACGACCTGCGTGCCGTCGCCCAGGCGCACAACCGTTCGGTGAAGTTCGGCCTGAACGGCTTCATCATCGCCCGCGACACCGAGAAGGAAGCCCGCGACACCCTGCGCGAGATCGTCGAGAAGGCGAATCGTCCTGCGGTTGAGGGCTTCCGAGATGCCGTGCAGCAGGCCGGCAACTCGACCGGGGACAAGAAGGGCATGTGGGCGGACTCGAATTTCGAGGACCTCGTCCAGTACAACGACGGCTTCAAGACGCAGCTGATCGGCACGCCCGAGCAGATCGCCGAGCGCATCGTGGCCTACAAGCGCCTCGGCGTCGACCTCATCCTCGGTGGCTTCCTGCACTTCCAGGAGGAGATCGAGTACTTCGGCGAGAAGGTGCTCCCGCTCGTGCGCGAACTCGAGGCATCGCAGACACCCGCAGCAGTGCTGTGACCGCTGTCAGTCAGGCCCGACCCGATTCGGCGAGCCGGGTCGGGTCGACCGCCGAAGCCCTCACCGCGGCAAGGGAGTTGGCTGCGACGTTCGCGGCCGACGCCGCCGAGCGCGACCGCGACCGCCGGTTGCCGCACGCCGAGATCGACCGCCTGTCGGAGTCGGGTCTTCTCGCTCTGACGGTGCCCGCACGGTTCGGTGGACTCGACGTCGCGCCGAGCGTGCTGGCCGAGGTCGTCGCGATCCTCGCCGCCGCCGATCCGAGCATCGCGCAGATCCCGCACAGTCACTTCGTCTACCTCAACCTGGTGCGTCTCTCCGCGGGAGAAGCGTTGCAGGAGCGCATCTTCACCGATGTCCTGGCCGGTGGTCGGGTGGCCAACGCCCAGTCGGAGCGCGGCGGCAAGACCATCGCCGACATCTCGACCCGGCTGACCCCGGTCGACGGTGGCACCGGTCGTTTCGTCCTCGACGGTGAGAAGTTCTACTGCACGGGCTCGCTGTTCGCGCACACGCTCGCCGTCCTGGCTAAGCTCGATGCGCCTGCCGGTGACCTCGCACCGGGCGAGTATGTGGCGTTCATCCCGGCGGACTCGGCGGGCGTCGAGATCGTCGACGACTGGGATGCCGTGGGGCAGCGGACGACCGGCTCGGGAACCGTCCGGTTCTCCGGCGTCGAGGTGACCGCGGCCGACCTCGTGGCCCGCGCGTCGGCGACGTCGGCACCCACCGCCTATGGCGCGTACGCACAGCTGCTGCACGTCGCGATCGACGTCGGCATCGCCCGCGGCGCGCTGACCGAGGCCGTCGAGTTCGTGCGCACCAAGGCCCGTCCGTGGTTCGAGGCGGGCGTCGACCGTGCCGTCGACGATCCGCTGGTGGTCCAGCGTTTCGGTGAACTCGAGGTCGACGTCGCAACTGCCGAGACGATGCTCGTCGCAGCCGGTCGCAAGGTCGACGAGGCCGTGGACGGTTCGGTCGGTGCGCCGCGTCGCGAGCTCGTCGCCGAGGCGTCGATCGCCGTGGCGCGCGCCAAGGCCGTGGCCGACCGGGTCGCGACGCCGGTGGCGTCGGCACTGTTCGAGGTGAGCGGAACCCGCAGCGCCGCAGCCGGAACCAGGCTCGACCGCTACTGGCGTGATGCCCGGACCCACACCCTGCACGACCCAGTCCGATGGAAGTACCAGCACATCGGTCGCTGGCTTCTCCGCGGAGAGGACCCGCCACTGCACGGCGTGATCTGAATCCTTGTGTACGACAATCGCGTTGCGTTCGCTCCCGGCTCCCGGAGACGAACGCAACGCGAAGTGCGTCCTACAGGTACCTGCCCACGTGCGGCAGTGCCTTCTTCGGGGTCTTGGCGTTGAAGCCGTCACCGATCGCGCGCAGCCTCCACTCGCCGCCCTCACGGCTGATGACGGCCATCGCGACCGCCGTGAACGGCATGCCGCCCTTGAGGGTGTAGCGCGCCAGCTCGGCGGAGGTCGTGTTGTCGACGAGCCGACAGAAGGCGTTGTCGATCTCTTCGAACGTCTGCCCGCGGTACGACGTCACGATGAACATCAGGGCGTCGATGTGCGGCGGAACCGACTGCAGCGCAACATTGATGACCTCGTCGTCGCCCTCGCCCTCGCCGGTGAGGTTGTCGCCGGAGTGCATGATCGACCGGTCGTCGCTCGTGAGATGGCCGTAGTAGACCGTTTCGACGCACCGGCCACCGGAGAACATCAGCACCGACGCGTCGAGGTCGATGGCGCTCGACCGTCCGAACCGGCGGGTCACCGGGTCCCAGCCGAGACCCATGCGGATGTTGGTGAGGCGGACCCCGCCCTCCTTGCGGAGCGTGACCTTCTGACCCTTCGTCAGGCTGACCGGACGATCCTTGCTCAGGCTGATCTCCGGTGCCCGGGGCGGAGCCGGCGGCGGTGTGGGTGCCGGCGGGGGAGTCGGAGCAGGCGGTGGCGTCGGGGCCGGTGGGGGAGTGACCGGCGGTGCGTAGGTCGGCGCGGCCTGGACAGGCGCCGGAGTGGGCTCCTCGTCGACGCTGACACCGTGATCGCGGACGAGGTCGGCGAAGCCGCCGGCATAACCCTGCCCGACGGCGCGCACCTTCCAGTCCAGATTGCGGCGGTAGATCTCGATGGCGATGACGACCGACTCGGAGGTGAGGCCGGTGACGGTGTAGTCGTAGAGTTCGCGGCCCCCGGCATCGGTGACGCGCGCGACCGGCGGCGCGAACCGGCCGAAGGTCGAGCTCGGGTCGTCGAGGGTGATGACGGCCCGGACGGAGTCGATGTCCGCCGGGATCTGGTTGGTCGAGATGTGGAGTCGCGCTGGACCGTTGGGCGACGGTTGCAGCGAGACACCGGGGCCGGTGGGCTGGTTGTAGAACACGAAGTCGTTGTCACTGCGCACGACGCCGCGGTCGGTCACCAGCAGAGCCGACACGTCCGCGGCGGTCGCGAGGTCGACGGTGACGACGATCTGGGAGGTCGACAGCGGGCCGTTCTGGCCTTTGGTCAGCGAGGGCATGGTGCTCAGGGTAGTCACCGGCTCCGACGGCCTCCGAACATGATCATCCGGGCGACAGATGCGATCGTCCAGGCGACAGAGAAGTGTCAGTCGGGCAGCTTATGCTGCTCGTCATGACAGGAAGCCGGGTCGGCACGCAGTTCGGGCCATATCGTCTCGACGCGTTGCTCGGCCGAGGCGGCATGGGTGAGGTCTATCGCGCCTACGACACCACCAAGGAACGCACCGTCGCGGTGAAGCTGCTCAACCCGGGTCTCGCCGACGACGCCATGTACCAGGAGCGGTTCCGCCGGGAGTCGCATGCCGCCGCGCGCCTCGGCGAACCGCACGTCATCCCCATCCACGACTGGGGCGAGATCGACGGCGTGCTCTTCATCGACATGCGCCTGGTCAACGGTGAAGACCTCCGGGCATTGCTCGCCCGCGAGACGAGAGTGGAACCG
>NZ_JSYC01000061.1:0-15643 GCF_054823965.1 Gordonia sp. GN26
TACGGGACCTTCGTGAAAACACCCGCCTCGGTGAGCTCTTTCAACCGCGCCGACGCGACCGCATCGGTGATGCCGACCCGGCGGGCGAACTGGTCGAACCGGGTCGCGCCGTAGAACGCCTCACGCAGGATCAGGATCGCCGATCGGGTACCGACCAGCTCGACCGCCTTGGCGATCGAGCAGTGCGTCGCCTCCCACCGGTCACGTTCCGCGAGCGGTCCCACCAGCTTCATCATGTGATCCATCCTACCCTGGCTTGACAGGACCATAGTCAGGGCGTAGATCTCTGACTATGGCCGACAAAAGTCAGCCACCTTCGGATCGTCGGCGACGATCCGCCTAGATGGAGGTCAGACATGGCAACTGCAGTCATCGTGGACGCGGTACGCACTCCGATCGGGAAGGGGAAGCCCTCGGGTGGGTTGCACGACGTCCATCCGGTCGACCTTCTCGCGCACAGTCTCCGGGCGATCGTCGACCGCACGGGCATCGATCCGGCGGAGATCGACGACGTCATCACCGGAGTCGTCAGTCAGGTGGGCGAGCAGAGCTTCAACATCGCACGACGCGCACTGCTGGCGGCGGGCTATCCGGAGTCGGTGCCCGGTGTGTCGATCGACCGCCAGTGCGGCAGCGGACAGCAGGCGATCGCGTTCGCGGCCCAGGGAGTCATCGCGGGCACCTACGACGTGGTCGTGGCCGCGGGAGTCGAATCGATGTCTCGGGTTCCGATGGGCTCGGCCGCGGTGGGTGCGTCGGACCTGAACGGTGTCGCGTTCGACGAGCGCTACCCGGATGGACTTGTCGGGCAGGGCATCTCCGCCGAACTGATCGCCGCGCGATGGGGCATCTCCCGGACGGCGATCGACGAGTTCTCCCTGCGCTCACACGAACTGGCGGCGCAGGCGACCAAGAACGGGTTGTTCGACGCCGAGCTCGCACCGATCGCCGGTTTGACCGCGGACGAGGGGATTCGGGTGGGCAGCACCCTCGAGAGTCTGGGTGGCCTCCGACCCGCATACCACGACGAGGCGATCGAGCAGCGGTTCCCCGAGATCGACTGGAAGATCACCGCCGCCAGTGCCAGCCAGATCAGCGACGGGTCGGCGGCCGTCCTCGTCATGAGCGAGGAGAAGGCGGCGGAGCTGGGGCTGCGCCCGCGGGCGCGGGTCCACACGATCGCGGTGGCCGGCGATGATCCGCTCCTGATGCTCACCGCAATCATCCCGGCGACCCGGAAGGTGCTCGCGCGCAGCGGACTCGACCTGGCCGACATCGACCTGTTCGAGGTCAACGAGGCCTTCGCGCCGGTCGTACTGGCCTGGGTCCAGGAGCTCGGCGTCGACCTGGAGAAGGTGAACGTCAACGGCGGGGCGATCGCCCTCGGTCACCCGCTGGGAGCCAGCGGAGCCCGTCTGGCCACCACCGGCCTGAACGCGCTCGAGCAACGGGGTGGGCGTTACCTGCTCCAGACGATGTGTGAGGCAGGCGGTCTCGCGAACGCGACGATCTACGAACGTCTCGACTGAGCGGCCCGTCCGGTGTCAGCTGTCGGTGTGGCGTGCGCGCTCCACGGCCGCCGCCGCACCGTGGTGCCACGGGACGCCGTGCCCGGGCAGGACGGACTTCGCGCCGGTGCTCGCCAGGGCGTCGAGCGACGCCCTGTTCCGCTCCAGATCGGCGGTCGCGGACCCGGCGATCAACCGGGGCCCGTGTGCCCCGGTGTAGGGGTCGAGGGTGACCAGTGCGTCGCCGGCGATCACCGCGTCGCGGTCGGGGAAGTGCAGGGAGACGTGGCCGAAGGTGTGTCCGGGGGTCGGCACCACCGTGGCCTTCCCTGGGAGCTCGGCGGCGTCGTCGAAGGTGGTCACTTGGGCCTCGTCGATTCCGCGGACCTGGAAGGCTCCGGCAAAGGCCATGCGGCCGAGCAGTTTCCACGACGGCGGGTTGCGCAGCGGAACCCCGAATCGGGTGGCGTTCTGGTGCGCGTATCGATAGGGATGAGCGGCGAGCCACGCGTCGTCGCGATGGATGTGCACCGGTATGCGCCAGTGTTTGGCCAGGCGCCGTGCGGTGCCCACGTGATCGAAGTGCCCATGGGTGATGATCAGCGCGGACACCGCGTCGACATCGCGACCCAACTGATGGATCGCGTCGAGCAGCGGGCCGTACGACCGGGGCAGTCCGGCGTCGACGATCACGAGTCGGTCGCCGTCCTCGACCAGGTACTGGTTGGTGTACGCGTGTTCGAGGCGATGAATTCCGGGTGCGACATCGCGTTGGAAGACCACGTCCCAGCGTAACCCCGCCGAGCGGGGCCCAAACCCGCCTTCACCAGGGGAGGATTCCGTTCTCGTCCTGCAGGGTTCCGGTCGGCCCGTCGGGGCCGATCGTTGCCAGGCGCACGACGGTACGCGCACTGTCCTCGGCGGGCCGTCCGCCGCTCATCCCGGTCGAGGCCGTCATGTCGGTCGCTGTGAAGCCGGGTTCGACCGCGTTGAACTTGATCGCCGGTTCGGCCTTCGAATACTGGAGTGTGAGCATCGTCGCCGCGGATTTCGACGCGGCGTACAGCGTGGCGGTCAAACCGTGTTCGGGACGATCGGGGTTCGTCACGGCCCAGAACGATCCGGCACTGCTGGACACCGTGACGACCCGTGGGTGATCGGATTCGCGGAGCAGTGGACGTGCCGCCTCGGTGACCCGGACGATGCCCACGGCGTTGGTGTCGAAGACCCGCGTAGCGGTCGGACCGTCGACGATCCAATCGCCGGAGATCCCGGCGTTGTGCACCAGTACGTCGAGGCGTCCCTCGAGAGCGTCGATCCGGGCGAGCGCGGCGGCGACCGATGAATCGTCGGTGACATCGAGTTGCACGAACCGCGCACCGGCTTCGGCGGCGGCCTTCTCGCCCCGCTCGGCGTCCCGCGCGCCGATGTAGACGGTGTGCCCGAGCCGGGTCAGCCGGCGGGCCGTCTCGAAACCGATTCCCTTGTTGGCCCCGGTGATGAGAGTGACTGTCATGGGTGGATCCCTTCCGTCTGTGCCCGAGGTGGGCCGTGTCGTCGACGCTATGGATGCGTCGCGCGATCCGGCAGTGCTCCGGTTGTCCCAGGGTGTGGCAGGACCCCCTCTCATCCGCGCGGCTCGACCTAGGCTGAATGACATGACCAACCGGCCCAACACGCTCGGCGAGTATCTGAAGGCGCGCCGCGGGCTCGTGGCCCCGGAACAGGCGGGCATCCCGGAGGTCGGGGTGCGACGCGTGCCGGGCCTGCGGCGCGAGGAGGTCGCGATGCTCGCGGGGATCAGCGCGGACTATTACCTGCGCCTGGAGCGCGGCCGCGACCGGAACCCGTCGACGCAGGTCCTCGAGTCGCTGGCGCGGGTCCTTCAGCTCAACGACGACCACGTCGCCTATCTGTTGTCGTTGGTGGGTGACCAACCCCGACGACCCCGCCGACGTATTCGCAAAGAGGTTGTGCCGGTGGGCGTTCAGAAACTGGTGGAGAGCCTCGGTCAGCCTGCGTACGTCGAGGGCCGCTACTTCGACATCCTGGTCGCCAACGCCTCGGCGACGGCGCTGTCACCGCGGTTCGCGGTGGGGCGGAACCAACTTCGGGACATGTTCCTGGAACCCGCTGATCAAGCCCTGTACCCGGACTGGCGGAACTCGACGCGATGCTTGATCGGCAACCTGCGTCGAGCGGTCGGCACCGACGTCGACGACCCGCGGTTCGTCGAGCTGGTGGGCGAGTTGTCCCTTGCGAGTCCGTGGTTCCGCGAACTCTGGGCAAGGCACGACGTCAAGGCACAGTTCGGCGCCCCGATGCAGTTCGATCATCCGACGGTCGGGGAGATGACGCTGTACCGGGAGCGGATGAGCATCGACGGGACACCGGGGCTCGAACTCGTCGTCTTCCATCCGGAACCGGGTAGCGCGGACGCCGAGAAGCTGGCTCTGCTGTCGTCGGCGGTTTTGCCGGTGTCGAGTCGAGAATCGAAGGTGGACCGACCAGATCGCTCAGATCTCACATAGAGGGGTGGGGGCAATCTTGTCCGGCCGGCGCCACAAACTGCTTCGAGATCATCCGGGGACGGCCTGCGTCGCTGGGCGGCCCCGGTTCTCGGCCGTCCCGCGATGGTCCGGCCGCCACGTGAGGAGGAGCGCCAAGGCCAGCAGGATCTCGGCGATGTCGCCCCAGTAGTACATGAGCGTGCCGCCGGTTCGGAGCTCATCCGGCGGAGCGTCGACGGCGACGAACAGGCCGGCATAGATCAGTTGCGCGACGACGGCGTGCCCGAGAACCGCGATACCGAGCACCACGATCCGCATCCGCACCGATGGGCGGTCCGGACCCGGGTCGGGGCCGGCGATCATCCAGGCGAACAGATAACCGGAGATGAAGAAGTGCGCGTGGATCGCTGCATGCACCGCGGCATGCTCGTCGGCGATGGCGAACAGTGGCGTGAAGTAGAGCGCAACCAATCCGCCGATGACCGCGGTGAGCAGGAATGCGGGGTGCGTGAAGATACGGGCCGGCCGGGATCTGAGCAGATGCACCAGCGGCCGGGTCGTCGATGGTGGCGCGGTCCGTAGGAGCAACGTCATGGGTGCGCCCAGGACGAGGCCCGGCGGCGCGAACATGCCGAGCAGGAGGTGGCCGATCATGTGGTCCGGAAATGATCCGGATGTGCTGGGCCGCAACGCGAATCCCAGCAGGATCAGCCCGAGCAGGAAGCTGACGGTGCGCCAGTGGTTCCATCCGCGGGGCTCCCCATGGCATCGGCGTGCGGCGACGAGGTAGACCGCTGCGGCCAGGACGAGGACCGCCATCGCCGCCAGGGCACCGGCGGACACCGCGCCTGGTTCTGCCTGGTGGGCGACGTTCACGACGACGTCGAGGTGTGCTGCTTCGCCGCCGGCGTCGCAAGTGGTGCGGCAGATCGCTGAAGTGCCCATCCGGCCAGCACGAGGACCGCGCCCAGGATCAGAAAGCCGACGTCGCACAGGGTTTGGTTGTCACCGGTGCGGACGTGGTGGATACCGAGGATGTGGTGATCGACGACCCCTTCGACGAGGTTGAACAGACCCCACCCGACGAGAACCCAACCCCATAGTGCGCGAGAGGCCCACAACCGTTGCCGGGATCGGGTGACGCGCGAATACAGCAGCGCGAGCCCGACGAGTACGGCGAGCCAGGTGAAGGTGTGAAACAGTCCGTCCCAGAGGGTGTTGATCTCGAGACCGTGCACGGTGTCGGCAGGGTAGTGGTCGAGCCCGATGCGGTCGCTGTCGGTGCTCGTCAGCATGTGATGCCACTGCAGGATCTGATGGAGAAGGATTCCGTCGATGAACCCGCCCAACCCGACGCCGAGAACCACCCCCGGTAGGGCGAAGGACGGCGCCGAGACCCGACCTGACCGTGTTTCGCTGCTGTTCACCGTTGGCCTCCCACAGAAGTTTGTGTGCGGAGTCGGATACCCCGGGCGCGAACGGCGTCAAACGCGTACCCACTCGCCTCGACCCTCGGCAGGGCTCGCCGTTGCCGGTAGGCGTTGCCCCGCGGGGCGACGTGCTCGTCACACCTGCGAATCGCCGCCGTCGACGAACAGTTCGCTACCGGTGATGGAACGCGCCTGAGGGGTCTTCGTGGCGGTCACCCGAGGTATGGAGATCCTGGCGAACGGCCGGGTGGACCGAACGGAGCTGACGGCGATCGCGGTGACCTCGCTCGCTGCGCTGCCGGTGACCGGCGACGGCAGCGACCCCGCTGGCGATTAGCCGACGTGTCGGTTGTGCCCGCGCGTTCGAGCGGACCGCGTGTTCGCCCGTCGGCTGAGGTGAGGAGCGTGTCCGTCACTCGTTGCGGAGCTTCGCGAGTTCGGTGGTGGCCACGACGGTGAGCCGGTCGAGAATCTGCTGGTAGGCGGGGGACTGGCGGTGGACCAGTGAGGTGTGCGTTTCACCGTCCACCAGATTCAACTCCGCTCTGCCGCCGGCCGCGTGGACTGCGGCGGTGTAGTGCCGGGAGTTGTTCGGGTGCACGTCGTCGTCGGCGAGACCGTGGAAGAGGATGACGGGCAGATCGGGGTCGAGGTTCTGGATCGGGTCCACCGACGCGTATCGCTCGGGTACCTGATCGGGTGTGCCGCCGAGGATCTGCTTGATGACCCGGCCGTTGCCGTGGTTCACGGCGTAGCGCATGTCCAGTGGGCCGGAGATGGACACCACGCGGGACGGGACGAAAGCCGGACGCGAGCCCACTTCGTCGTCGTCGAGTCGGTGCCGGGTGCCGCCCCAGACGGCCAGTTGTGCTCCGGCGCTGTGGCCGATCACCAGTTCGTCGTCGATGCTGAGTTCCGGATGTGCCTCGGCCATCGTGGGTACGTGGTCGAGTGCGCGGGCGACGTCGTGGAAGGTCGTCGGCCATCCGCCGCCGGTGCCGACCCGGCGATACTCGAGGTTGTAGACGGCGAGTCCGCGGACGGCCAGGTCACGCGCCATGTCGTCGAATTGTTCTGCGCCGGCGCGGCTTTCCCAGCCGCCGCCGTGGATGATGGTGACCAGTGGAACGGACCCGTCCTCGTGGTCGCCGGCCGGTAGATAGAGGTTGGCCCAGTTCTCGGCAGCGTCGGCGTCGGCGGGGTCGAGATACTCGATCCGTTCGATGCGGAGTCCATCAGAGGACTCGGGGACGGGCGGAGCCGCCGTCGGAGTCTGAGTTGTCGTGGCCACCGCGGACGACTGTGGGGCCGGCTTCTCGGACCCGGCAGAGCACCCGACGGTTCCGACGGCGAGGACAGCCGCAGTGGCGGTTGCGATCAAGTGACTTACGCGCACGACGAATTGAACCACGGCAGCGGCGGTTTCGGGGTGAGCAAATCGTGACCGGACACGACGAAAATGTGTCGTTCCACCTTCAGTGTATCGCCGGGTACGGGGCTTGCGGCAAGGCCCCGGAGCGAATGCACAATGGCTCGGCAACTGTGCGGCGGGAGGGTTCTTCAGTGGCGAACATGGCAGATACACCCGAACGATTCGAGGTGCACGAGTCCGGTGCGTTGTTCCATGGCACCAGAGCGGACCTGCAGGTGGGTGAGTACCTGGTGCCGGGCCATCAGTCGAACTATCGGCCCGAGCACACCTCCAACTACATCTACATGACGAAGGTCCTGGACGGCGCGGTCCTGGCTGCCGAAATGGCCCGAGGTGACGGCCGTTGTAGGGTCTACATCGTCGAACCGCAAGGCTCGGTGGAAGACGATCCGAACGTGACGGACAAGAAGTTCCCGGGCAACCCGACGCATTCGTATCGCAGCGACCGACCCGTCCGGGTCGTCGGGGAGATGACCGACTGGGAGCCGCATTCCCCGGATTACCTCCAGCGGTTCCGCGAGGGACTCGAAGTCCTGAGGCGGGAAGGACGAGCGGTCCTCTACGACTAGTCGCGAACCAAACGACCGGTTCAGATGTCGACATCCTCGGCGGCCGGGTGTTCGCGGGGGCGCTCGTCGGTTCCACCGAAGACGTCGTGGCCGGGTTCGGTGTCGAGGACCTGTCGCCGGAAGACCAGCATGAAGGCGAAGTAGACGCTGCCGAGGAGAATCAGACCTCCGACGATGATGACCGGGACGGTCGCGTCGGTGGGGGACACGAGGATGACGATCGCACAGACCGTCCACACCAGAGCGACCACTGCGACAGGCAGCTCGAATCGGCCGAGGTCGAAGGCTCCGGTCCGTCGATCGAGGCGCTTGCGCACGACCAGGTACAGCGTGACGACGAGTCCGTAGGTGATTGCGGGGAACAAGGTTCCTGCAGTGATGAGTTCGATGAGCGCGTCGCCTGGGATCGCGATCATCGCGATGATCCCGATCACCAGTGGGAGCACTGTCGCGGGGATCGGGGTCTGAGTTCGGGGGCTGACCTGCTTCATGAGGCGGTGGGCGGGGAAGCGGCGGTCGCGCGACATCGCGAACACGATACGTGCGCATGAGGTCATCGAGACCAGCCCGCCACCGAAGAAGGCGATGGCGATGACCACCAGCAGGATTCGTTCGGTGGGGGCGCCGAGTTGGTCGCGCATGATCGTCGCCACCGGCGACCCCGAGGCGGTCACCTTCGCGATGTCGTCGATGGCCACCGTCAGACCGATGAGGAACAACATCCCCAGGATGCCGGCGGCGGCAACGGAACCCACGATCGCCCGGGGGACCGTGCGATGGGGATCCTTGGCTTCCTCGGCCATGTTGGCCGCCGATTCGAAGCCGACCAGGGTCGCCAGGCCGACGATCATCACCGCCATCAGGCCGCCACCGAAGGCGAAGTAGTTCGCCGAATCCACTGCGACGCCGCGTGATCCGAGATTGCTGACCGAGCCGTCGCCGGTGACGGCCACTGCCACGAGCAAGGCGATGACGAGCACGATCACAATGGTGACCTCGACCCCCACGGCCAAGGAGTTGATCAGTCCGACGAGTCGGGTGGATGCGATCGCCAGGGCTGCCTGCACGAGCAGGACGACCACCGTGATCACGCGGGCGGTCTGTTCGTCGGGTGCCATGTTGAAGAGCGGCATCAGGCATTGGCTGGCCATTGCGAAGTCGATCGCCATCAGGCCGGTGACCAGATAGCAGAAGGTCAGCCAACCGAAGATCCACCCCACGCGCGGGTTGGCCAGTCGTGAGGCCCACTGATACGACGAACCGCTGAGCGGGATGCGTGCGGCGAACTGTGCGATGACCAGTGCCACGAGCAACTGGCCGGCCAACGCGATCAGCCAGGTTCAGATCCCCACCGGCCCCGAGTTGTTCAGCAACATCCCGTAGGTGCCGAAGATGCCGACCGCCACCGAGATGAACGCGAAGGAGACGGCGAACACCTGGAAGGACCCGAGGGTGCGTTTGAGTTCTGGCTTGTACCCGAATTCGGCGGACACCTCGGTCGCATCGTTTCGGGATGTCTGATCGCTCATAGGGCCTCCGCCGCTCAGGTCTGGACCAAAGCTAGAGAGCATCGCTGGAAAACGTCGCGAAACGCCGAAACGTCACCCGGTTGAGCTAACGAGAAGACGTTATTGAGCAGGTGCTCCGGCTATTCGTGTCGTCTCTGTGATCGATTGATTCGAGCCACTTGATCGTGAGCTGAACTAACGGCGTATCCGCTGCATCCGTATGATCACGCCCATGTCTGGTCTCTCGTGTCTGCTTCGACGCGCCTCCGATGACACCCGCCCCGCCGTCGGCCGTCACCGGTCGCGCTATGTCTCGGTGGGCCTGGCGATCGTGGCCGCCGCGATGTCTCTCGTTGTTCTCGCTCCGAACGCCCACGCCGATCGGGTGATCAACGGGATCGTTGTCGGGGGGAAGATCGAGGAGGCCTACTCCAAGACCGGTGGTTCCTGGAAGTGGGGCGCACCGACCGGTCCCGAGCGAGCCTCGGCCAAGCATGGTCGTTACCAGAGCTTCGCCCGTGATGTCTCGTTCTATTGGCACCCTGCCGTCGATGGAGGTACGGCTCATCAGGTCGGCGGCGCGATCCGGACCCGCTGGCAGAAGATCGGCGCCGAGCGTGGCGCGCTGGGCTTCCCGACGACCAACGAGTACAAGTCGGGCAAGGGACGGACCAGCGACTTCCAGGGCGGCACGATCACCTGGTCCGCGAACGGCGGCGCCCAGATCGTGTGGGGCGGGATCATGCAGAAGTGGCGTGCGCAGGGGGCCGCGAAGGGGTACTACGGCGTCCCGCTCGGTGGCGAGTACCGCATCGGCAGCCGCTTTGCCCAGGACTTCCAGAACGGCACCATCTTCTGGCCCTGACCCCCGGTAGCGTGGGCGCTCATGATGCGTGTGCGCGCCGCGCTGGTCCCGTTCGTCGCTGCTTTCGTCGTCGCGGGGTGTTCTGCTGTCGACGGTGAGCCTGACGATGGCGGCGGTGCCGCGTCGACGGTGACCGAGACGGTCACGTCGACGCCTCCGTCCACGCCCGGTTCGACGCCGTCCGATGTCGCGATTGATGGCGGGAACCCCAGTCCGAAGACCGCGCCCGCGGGTGAGGGCGCCCGACTCACCGTCACCGACATCCGGACCGGCTCGCACGACGGATTCGATCGAGTCGTCTACGAGCTGGGCGGAAGCGGGCGGCCCGGCTGGCGCGTCGCCTACGTCCACGAGGCGCTCCAGGACGGAAGTGGCTTCCCCGTCGACGTCGCGGGTGAGGCGATCCTGGAGGTCCAGATCACCGGGTCGGCATACCCCGGCGACAGCGGCGTCGAGCCGTATGGCGGCCCCGATCCGGTTCGTGCGCAACCCGGTGGCTCGGTGGTGGAGGTGCGGGGTGCGCTCGTATTCGAAGGCGTCACACAGTCTTTCATCGGCGTGTCCGAACCCGGAGCGCCGTTCACTGTCGATGTGCTGACCGATCCGACACGACTGGTGATCGACGTGCAACGCTGACCGGGCCGCTGGTGGTGTACGCGCCGCCGAAAACCTAGTACGGTGTACGGAGTAAGGCGCCGGAAGGAGCGACCAATGCCCACGTCACCGCGAACCGCCACGCCTCCGCGCTGGCTGAAGCCGATGAACAAGGTGTTCCTGTTCCTCCAACGCTTCGGTGGGATGAAGGAGCTACCGGTCCTCATCGTGCCCGGCAGAAAGAGCGGGAAGCCGCGGCGGACGCCGCTGACCGTGATCACCCTCGACGGAGAGCGTTACCTTCTCGAGGGGTTCCCCGGCGCCGACTGGGCTCGCAACGTACGCGCCGCCGACGGACTCGCACAGTTGTCGATCCGCGGCGACGTGACCGATGTCCGGCTCGTCGAACTGCCCGCCGACCAGGCGGTCCCGGTACTCCGCGCCTGGCCTGAGCTGTCGGGCAGCGACGGCCCGAAGATGATGAAGGACGCCGGCGTGGTCACCGACGTCACCCCCGATGCATTCGCCGCCGTCGCAGGACGCTGTGGAGTGTTCCGAATCGACACCCGCTGACCCGCTTGGTCGCGCTCGGGCTCCGGTAACCGGCAACGAAATCCGATGTTTACCGATACGAACGAATGGTTATGTACCTTCCCGGTCAACGTATCGGAACGCCAGGAGGCACACGCATGGTCGCACTCATCGTGGGACTGTTCGCCCCAGTGGGGCTCACGGTGTTCACCGTCGGCATGGAACGTTTCCAACGCCGCATGGAGCGCCCCGGCACCAAGCGAGACGACTCGCTTGCTGCTGTTCCCGAGGCCGGCGTCACGCCGGCGCCCGCTTCCGAGCGCCCGAGCGGGGTGCCGACAGGTCTGAGGCTCGCCTGACCTTTGGGTGCCGCTCGATCCGACCACTGCGCCCGACCTGGCGCCGGTCTGGTTGTCAGTGCGCGTACTCGCGGGAATCCGTTGTGTACTCGGGGATTCCGTAGTCGTCGAGGCGTCGCTTGACCAGCTCGGTGATGTACTGGTCGGCGAGATCCTGCAGCACCGGGAGCCTGCCTGCGAAGCGGACCGCAGCGAATCGGCTGGTCAACCACGGCGCGGTCGCCGCTGCACGGGCGAGATCGGTGACCGAGAGGTCGACGCCCATGTCGGCGGCCTTCTTGAAGTTGCCCTCGCAGAACGCGGCGGTAAAAGCCAGTTTGCTGTAACTCTTTTCGACGGCGTCCGCTGCACGGTCGAAAGTGCTCGCAGACGGGCGCAGGTAGGCGTCCATGGTGGAGCTGACGAGTTTGCGGCAGTCGTCGTCGTAGCCGTAGCGCAGGGTTGCGGCGCGCGCGTTGAACAGATCGACGATCTCCTGTGCGGAACCAGGCAGCAGTTCTTCGGGTAGGCCGAGCAGGAATCCGCGGTAGCGGTGGAACTCGACCATCGCCCGCTCGTCGTAGGGCAGATCGCGGTTCGCTCTGACTGCTTTGTCGGCCTTCTGGTACGGCCCGATCATGCCCGCCGGGAACTGATCGATCTGGGGGACCGGCAGACCATAGACCCTGGTATCCCAGGTTCGCTTCTTGCTGTTGTTTCGGCCGGTTCGCTGCAACGCGTTGAACCGGACCATCGAATGCATCAGCCGCACCATCACGGTGGCCTCGAAACCCGGGCTGAAGCGCTCGAGACCGCCCGGCAGTGCCGTGACCGCGAAGTAGGCGGTGGTCTCGTTGACCCGGTGTGCGGCGCGGGTGCCCGACAAGGCGCCGGTGATCGTCATCGGCAGTGCCGCATAGCTGTTGGTGAAGGTCGCGAGGAATGCGCCCCGGGTCATGAAGGGTGACACGAGCGCGGCATACAGTCGGGAGTACGCAGCGCCGTCGTCGATGAGACCGAAGTCGATCCAGTCGGGCTTCTCCTGCATCACCGCGATGAGTTCGCCGATCTCCGGGGGAGCGTCGGAGACGTTATCCGCGCCCTCGCGGCATACGCGTCGGACGAGATTCACGAGTTCGGAGACCGGATACCGTGCAGCCAGGGCAGCGACCCGATCGGCGGGTACATCGGCCAAGAAGGTGGATGTGTGGACCAACTCCATCAGACGCGGGTCGTTCAGGTACTTGTTGCGATCGCCCAGTCGGCGCGGCAGTGCGGACGTCACGTCCGGGTCGGTGGTGAATCGCTCCGGGGTCGTGTCGAAGTCGAAGTCGCCGTACAGCTCGGGCAACTCGTCGGCCTGCCGCGCGACTCGCTCTGCCAGTTCTGGGTAGTAGTTAGCCATCCCGACCTCTCAGTCACCGCCGACGTCCGTGCTGTCTCTGTCATTGGAGCAGGTCCGGCGATCCCGGATGACCGATTTGGGACAACTGGTCGAAATCGTCTCACAACGGTGGGTGCAGATGGCCGGTCACCGGCTCGATTCGACCACCTACGATGAGGACATGCCGGCACCCACGAGATCGGCGCGGGACGTCGGGAGAGAACCGTTCTTCACCATCGGGCACTCGACCCACACTCTCGACGAGTTCGCGGGCCTGCTTCACGAGAGCGACATCGAGCTTGTTGTCGACGTCCGAAAACTGCCCGGCTCGAAGCGATATCCACAATTCAACCAAGACGCGCTTGCGTTGGGTCTCGAAGATGCGGGGGTCCGGTATCGGCGCGAAGAGGCTCTCACTGGACGACGCCCGGTGAGCAGAGACGTGCCTTCCGGTGTCAACGGCTGGTGGGAGAACCGGAGCTTCCACAACTACGCCGACCACGCGTTGTCCGATGAATTCGCCGGGGCTCTCGACGATCTGCGCGACATCGGCCACAACTCGCGCGTGGCTTTGATGTGCTCCGAGGCGGTGTGGTGGCGGTGTCATCGTCGGATCATCGCGGACCATCTCCTGGCTTCCGGCGAGGACGTGCGTCACATTCTCGGCCCCGGCCATGTGGACCTGGCGATCCTCAGCTCAGGCGCGGTCATCGGGCGGCGGGGGCAGGTTGCCTACCCCGCAGGTCGGTGAACACCGCGGAGCAGAGGGGCGGTGGCGATCTGCTCGTACTTGCATCGACGGCGAGCTGACGGCGGTGTCACCGCACCGACGCGATGGCTTGTGCGATCACGGCGGTCACTGCTTCCGGGTGGGATATCAGGGTCAGGTGCGACCCGCCGTCGAAGATGGTCACCTGTGAGCGCGCCCGCCGTGCCATGGCCTTCTCCGACGTGGGCGTGATGATCTGGTCACCACTGCTGATGAAGTACCACGAGGGGATGGTCTGCCACGCCGCGAACTTCGACGGCGTGCCGAAGGCCGCGGTCGACGCCGCGCGCTGCGTCGCCGACAGTCGGGTGGCGTGGACGGCGGGTAGGTCGCCGGCGAAGTGCCGCACAAAGATGTCTTTCTTCAGGTAGAGGTCGGCAGCTCCCGGGGGCGCGCCCGGATACGGGAGTGTGTCGAACAGTTCTGCGTCTGGCTTCCTCTTCAGGACGGAATCCGCTCCGCTCAGCGAGCCGTTGGTCTCTCCGACGGCCGGAGCCGCGGCGTCGACGTAGACGAGTGCCCTTACGCCGGGGTTCCCCGCCGCTGCATTGGTGATGACCGAACCCCCATAGGAGTGCCCGACCAGGACGACCGGGGCGGGCACTGTCCTCAGAAAACTCGCGACGTACTCGGAATCGGTGGTGAGGTTCTCCAGGGGGTTGGCGATCGCCCGCGCCTCATAGCCCCGCCGCTGTAGCGCCGACACGACTCCTTCCCATGCCTGGATTCGGTGAAGCCCGAGTTCCCGACGGGTTCGGGTACTCGGCGGTCGACTATGCAGGCGTCATAGGTCAGCAGCTCGATGAGCTCGCCATCAGAACGGCTCACCTCGTGGTCCACGACTTCGGGGGCCCGTGGGGCTTGACCTGGGCCGCGGACAACCCCGGCCGGGTGGGAAGCGTGACCCTGCTCAACACCGGAGTGTGGCTCGGTTACCGGTGGCACTGGGCGGCACGGGCCTACCGTATTCCCGTGGTGGGGGAGTTGACGATGGCAACAGCCTCCTACCGTTCGTTCGCGGCGATGATGAGGTTCCGCAGCCGCCGTGAATTGCCCGACGAGGCGATCCGAACCATGTGGGACAACATGTCCGCCACGACACGGAGGACCATCCTGAAGGTTTACCGTGCCATGCCGGACCCCGCAGGCGACGCCGCCATGTTGGCTCAGCGTCTTCGGCGCAATGACACACCGGCTCTTGTGTTCTGGGGCGAAACCGACTGGGGTCTGCCGGTTTCCATGGCGCCACGACAACGGGAAGCGTTCCCGCGCGCTGACATTCACACCCTGCCGGAATCCGGGCACTACCCGCATCTCGACGATCCAGAGCGCGTGAGTTCCCTGGTCTTGCCTTTCCTGCAGGAGCAAGCCGCGCGTTTCGCGCACTGACGACATCTTGCTTTCGTAAGTGCAAGGAGGTCGAGCAGTCACGGAACGGTTGTCGTGGTCGCGACTGGCCGCGGTGTTGGTGGGGTCGGGCAGCGTTCCGCGGAACGCTGCTGGCAACTCAGATCATCCGAAGGTGTCATGTTCAGGATGCCGGGCGTCGGGCGAAGAGCTGGGTTTTGACTGACCATTTAGATAACTGTCAATATAGAAAGGTGTCGAAGCAGAGTTTGTTCGCAACGGTCTCCCAAGGGCTCGGTGCCGATCGGGCCGGCGATCTGGCGCCTGTGATGAAGGCGCTCGGGGATCCGGTGCGGCTGCGTCTGTTGTCGGAGGTGGCTGCGCATCCTGGTGGCGAAGCATGCGTGTGCGATATCTCGGGCCCGTTCGATCTGTCGCAGCCGACGATCTCGCATCATCTGAAGGTGTTGCGTGAGGCCGGTCTGGTGACCAGTGACCGGCGGTCTACGTGGGTGTACTACAGAATCAATGCGTCTGTGTTGCAACAACTCTCCGGATTCCTGGAGGATCTCTCCGCAGTGCAGGGTGAGTCCCGTTCGTGTGAGGATTCGCAGTGAGTGGGGGCGAGGCGGCGGTAGCAGGAAGGTTGTCATTGCTTGACCGGTTCCTGCCTGTGTGGATCGGGGCGGCGATGGTGGCCGGTCTGCTGTTGGGCCGGTGGGTCACCGGACTCGGCGACGCGCTGGCTGCAGTGGAGGTCGATGGCATCTCACTGCCGATCGCTGCAGGCCTTCTGGTGATGATGTACCCGGTCCTGGCCAAAGTGCGCTATGAATCGCCCCGGGTTTGCTGGGGGCT
>NZ_JSYC01000062.1:0-3946 GCF_054823965.1 Gordonia sp. GN26
GCAAGGCCTCCTCGGGATCGCTGATCCCGGCGGTCCCTGCGTCGAAACGGCTGACCGACTCGGCCAGTTCGATGCGCATGATCGTGAGCAGGCAGTGCGCCTTCGACTCGAAGTAGTGGTACAGCGCGGTCTGGCCGATACCCACCTCGCCCGCGACCGAGGCCCATTTGGTGTGCTCGTATCCGACCTTGCCGAACTGCTCGACGGCGACCGTCAGGATGCGCGCACGCTTCGAGCGTGGTCCGTCCTCACGAACTTTCGAGTCGACTGGCATTGCCTACCCCCTTCTGATCTGTGTCGCCGGTGTCCATCGTGACATGAGTTGAACTCAGGTCACGCGGATTCGGGCACGCGGTCGAGTATCGACGCCGCAATGCGCGTCCGCTGAGTCGTGGCGTCCCCCGTGGCCGCCTCGTTGACGAGCACCCGCCGATAGTAGTTGTGAGCAGGGTGCTCCCAGGTGAAGCCGATACCACCGTGCAACTGGATGGTCTCGGTGCAGACCCGGATCGCGGCCTCGGTGCAGATGGTTCCGGCGACCGCGGCGGCGAACGCGATGGCGGCACGGTCACCGTCCGCGTCGACGACGCCGGCAGCGTAGCGGGCGGCGGATCGGGCGCGCTCGACGTCGAGGAGCATGTCGGCGATCCGGTGCTTGACCGCCTGGTACGACGCGATCGCCCGGCCGAACTGCTTGCGCGAGCTGGTGTACTCGATCGTCATCTCCAGGAGATGCGACGCGATGCCGACGTTCTCCGCGGCAACGGCGATGGTCGCGCGGGCTCGGAGCTCTGACACGAGGGCCGCGGTACCGCCCTCGTCGGACAACGGGATCGCAGCCGCCGCGTCGAGATGGAGCACGGCGAGCGGGCGAGTGGGGTCCAGCGATTCCGCGGTCACACGAGTGACCGAATCATCGGTGAGCGGGACGGCGAACAGTCGACGGCCGCCGCCGGTTTCGGCTGTGACGACGGCGATGTCGGCGGTGGCGCCGTGCGGCGCGTGCGCCGCGGTGCCCGACAGGCGCCAGTCCCCGGAGGAGACCTCAAGGGCGGTGAGACAGTCGGTGTCGCCGTCGAGCGGGGTCGCGGTGACCACGGCGCTGCCGTCGAGTGCTGCCGCTCGGTGTTGGTCGAGGCGGGCGTCGCCGCCCAGCAGGAGGGCGTGGACACCGACCGCTGCCGAGGTCAGGACGGGTTCCGGACGCAGCGCTCGGCCGCATTCCTCGAGCACGGTGCAGAGGTAGGTCAGCCCGTAGCCGAGGCCGCCGTCGGATTCGGGTACGGCCATCGTGGTGACCGCCATCGACGTGGCCAGTTCAGACCAGACCTCCGAGGAGTATCCGAGCTCCGACTCGGTGATGCGACGGACGTCCTCGATGTCGCCTGCGGACGCCAGCAGCGATCGGATCGCGTCGCGGAGATCCGACTCCTCGTCGTTGGGCAGCAACGGGATCGCGGTGTCGATCGACCAGGGGCGCCCGCTCGCGGCGCTGTCGCCTGCGTCGTGGGTGTCGAGCGGCGCGGCGGACAGTGTCTCGGCCGTCCCGGGGTGAATGCTCATCGCTGAACTCCTCTGCCGAGCATGGATGTGGATCAGGAACCTGAACAGAACTCAATTCATATTCGATGGATGCGCCCCGAGCTGTCAAGCATCTGTGGACAAGAAAGTCGAACTGAAGTAAGTTCAGTCCCAATGACCGCGTGAGCGTGGAGAGGAAACGATGTCAGACCGCGAGGATGCCCTTCATCAGATAGGCCATCCGTGCGGCGAACTCCGGACTCTGGGTTCCTCGTCTCATCCGCACCGCGTCGTTGACGATGGACAGGGCCGCGTGCACGGCCACCGCACCCTGGTCCCGTTTGAGTCCCGGGTCGACCTCGATGAGCAGATCGATCCAGCGGGCGACATAGCGACGCTGGATGTCGAGCAGCTCGGTGGCGCCGGGCTGGCCGGCGAGGACCGGGGAGTTGTTGAAGCTCACGGACAGGTCGGGCGTGCTGGTGATGACCTCGACATACGAATCGACCAGTGTGGCAAGGAGCTTGGCGGGATCGTTCGTCGCTCCGTAGGCCGCCATCACCGCCGCCTCGAGGCGGGCGCCGCTGCGATAACCGATGGCCACCAGGATCGCCATCTTCGACGGAAAGTGCTTGTACACACTGGGTCCGGCGATCCCGACCGCGCCACCGATCTCGTCGACCCCGACGTCGGAGTACCCGCGCGCGGCGAACAACGCGGCCGCGGCGTCGAGAATCTCGTCCCGGCGCGATCGGGTCGTCCCGGTGAGCTCCGGCGTCGTGGCGAGCGGGGGTGCGGTCGACGGGCTCAGCACCAGCAGGCGTCGGACCAGCTTCTCGATCTCTTCTCGCGCACGGACGCTGGACATCCGGGTGTGGTGCACGGTGAGGCTGCCGCTGACACTCAGGATCGCCCACGCGAGTTGGACGGCCTCGCGTTCGGTCAGGTCGTCGCGCCCGTTCAGGATCGCCGCCGCCCACTGTCCGATCACCTCGCGGGTGCGCAGCGCGACCTGTTTGTTCTGCTCGACGGTCAGGTAGTTGCTCGTCCAACGCCAGAGCGAGGCCGTCTGCGGGCGCTGGACGGCCAGCGCGCACACGGTGGAGATCAGCGTCGCCGCGTCGTTGCCGTCGCGGAGGGCGCGGTCGGTGCACGCCTCGAGGTCGTCGACGCCTGCCAGGACGGCCGCCTCGAGGAGTGACTGCTTGTCGTCGAAATGCCTGTAGACCGATGGCGCGGTGACGCCCGCCGAACGGGCGATGTCGGCGACCGACACCTGCGCGTAGCCGCGCTGGACGAAGAGCGTCGCCGCAGAGTCGACGAGCTGTCGCTTGCGGTCGGCGCCCTTTGTCCGGGTCGTCTTTCGGTCAGGCATGGTGAACAGACCATAGCGCACATTCGGAGGAAATCCAGACCTGTTGACCACGGGGTATAGCCAAATAAGTGATTCCGCGTTAGCCTCGGGGAGTAACCAACTGGTGGTTCGTGTGAAAGGAACACTTTCGTGCCTGATCAAGCATTCATCTACGAGGCGATCCGTACGCCTCGTGGCAAGCAGCGCGGCGGTGCGCTGCACAGCGTCAAGCCGGTCGACCTGGTCTCGGGTCTGATCGACGAGGTTCTGGCCCGCCACGGCGGCCTCGATCCCGCCGACGTCAACGACGTCATCCTCGGTGTCGTCTCGCCGGTCGGCGAGCAGGGTGCGGTCATCGCACGTACCGCCGCCCTCAACAGCGGCCTCCCGGAGACCGTTCCGGGTACCCAGATCAACCGCTTCTGCGCCTCGGGCCTGGAAGCCACCAACCTCGCGGCCGCCAAGGTCGCCTCCGGCTTCGACGACCTGGTTCTCGCCGGTGGTGTCGAGTCGATGTCGCGCGTCCCGATGGGCAGCGACGGCGGTGCACTCTTCACCGACCCCGCCACCGCGTACGACCACTACATCGTCCCGCAGGGCATCGGTGCCGACCTGATCGCCACCATCGAGGGCTTCTCGCGTGAAGACGTCGACGCCTACGCCGCCGAGTCGCAGGCTCGCGCCGAGAAGGCTTGGACCAGTGGCTACTTCACCAAGTCCGTGGTGCCCGTCAAGGACATCAACGGCGTCACCATCCTCGACCACGACGAGCACCGCCGTCCGGGTTCGACCGTCGAGAGCCTCGGCAAGCTGAAGGCCGCCTTCGCCGCCCTCGCCGACATGGCCGGCTTCGACGACGTCGCACTGCAGAAGTACCCGAGCGTCGAGAAGATCAACCACGTCCACACCGGTGGCAACAGCTCCGGCATCGTCGACGGTTCGGGCCTCGTGCTCATCGGTAGCGAGGAGGCGGGCAAGCGCAACGGCCTGACCCCGCGCGCCCGCGTCGTCTCGTTCGCCGAGGTCGGCTCCGAGCCCACCATCATGCTGACCGGCCCCACCCCCGCCACC
>NZ_JSYC01000006.1:0-92627 GCF_054823965.1 Gordonia sp. GN26
ACGAGCGCAGCGAGGAGCCGTGTCGAAACCCACAACCGGCCAGTCCACCCCGAGAACTCGGTTGCCGGGGGCCGTATCGTGACATGCATGTCTTCGCGGCTCCTGCGTCTTGTGGTCCTCTATGGCGGGGTCTCCGCCGAACATGATGTGTCACGGGTCACAGCCGCGCACGTTCTCGCCGCCGCTGACCGGGCAAAATACGATCTGGTCCCCATCGGCATCGCCAAGGACGGCACCTGGCTGCGCAACGACAAAGCCATGGCCGCGATCGCCGACGGCACGCCGCTGCCCGACGTCCTGGAGGTGGCCGGCACCGTCGTCGACCCGCTGACCGAGCTCCGTGGTCACGCCGACGAGGCGATCACCGTCGTCCTGCCGCTGTTGCACGGACCGCATGGTGAGGACGGCACCATCCAGGGGATGCTCGAGCTGTTCAAGCTGCCCTACGTCGGCGCCGGGGTGCTCTCGTCGGCGGTGTGCATGGACAAGGCGATGGCGAAGATCGTCGCCGCGCAGGCCGGTATCCCGCAGTGCCGCTGGGTCGAGTTCCGCGACGGCGTCGACGACCCGGACACCATCGTCTCGCGGGTCGTCGAGGAGCTGGGGCTCCCGGTGTTCGTCAAGCCCGCGAACCTCGGGTCGTCGGTCGGCATCTCCAAGGCCCATGACGAGCGCGAGCTGGACGCCGCGATCAACCTGGCCCTGCGCTACGACAACGTGGTGATCGTCGAGGAGGCCGTCACCGGCCGCGAGATCGAGGTGGCCGTCCTCGGCGACACGGCACCCGAGACGTCGGTGCCCGGCGAGATCGAACCCGGCAGCGAGTTCTACGACTACGAGGACAAGTACGTCACCGGCGCGGCGAAGCTCGTCATCCCGGCCGCCCTGCCCGACGCCGTGATCGCGGAGGCCAGGGAGCTCGCGGCCCGGACCTTCACGGCGATGCGCTGCACCGGTATGGCCCGGGTGGACTTCTTCTACGAGGCCGACGGCCGCGGGTGGCTGCTCAACGAGGTCAACACCATCCCCGGGTTCACCCCGGGTTCGATGTACCCGAAGCTGTGGGAGGCCACCGGCGTGCCCTACGCCGATCTCATCGATCAGCTCGTCACCTTCGCGCTCGAGGTCCACCGGCGCCGCGTCGGGTTCTCGACCGAGCACTGAGGCCGGCACGGCGACCCCTGCAGCGGTCGGCATCGCTGCAGGGGCTTTTTCGCTACCGATCCACGCTTTCGTCAGACGTCGACGACGTCGTAGACGTCCTCGGCGGGCGCCGAAAGAAGCCGTTCGGCCATCTCCTGCTTCAGGACCGTCAGCCGTCGTTCCTCGGTCTCGGTCCGGGAGGTCTGACGACCCAGTCGGATGAACTCGTCGGTGACAAAGCCCTCACGGATCTCCAGCCGGACGCGCCTGTCGCGGTAGCAGAGTTCGAAGACGTAGCGCTCGAGCGTCTCTCCGCGATCGTTGCGTTCCAGTGACGAGTCGACGGAGTACCGGTCCTCGGTCACCGCGCGCGTCACCATCTCCATGGTGTCCCGGACGCCCGGACCCCGGTGGGCCGTCGCCACGTGGATGTCTCGGCGTTCGACGGTTCCGTCGGCACCGAGCATCGGCAGTGCGCGTTCGAGCACCTTGTACGCGTGCGCCACTCCGCCGGGGAAGCCCGGGCCGTGGTAGAGCATGACGTCGTCGATGCTGTAGGACAACGTCTTTCCCTGGTCGACGAGTGTCAGATCTGTCATCTGGTGACCTCCTGGTCGTTGAGCGGGCGCGACGTGCGCGCCTGGGCGGCCGCGAACTGCGGGAGCCATGGCATGAACCCGTCGAGAAACCGTTCGGTCGCGGGCATGAAGTAGGCACCGAAGTGCGACATCGGATCAAGTGTGGAAACCACAAGTGTGCCGGGGGTGGTCACCTCGTCGATGTAGAGCAACGTCTCCCCGGTCGGCAGATTGACCAGCGCCTCCGCACCGGCGGGTGGCTCGAGGACGCCGTGGTAGTGCCATGTGCAGGCCTTCAGATCGAGCCGACCGAAGAGGGAGTGGTCCGGTCGGGGGGATCGCAGCCCCATGTCGGCACCGTCCTCGAGCCACCACCAGTAATTGGTCGGACGATGCGCCCACCTCACGCCGGGAAGGAAGTCCGCGAAGGGCTCCCCGCCACTGAAAGCGACTACGGTGCCACCCGATTCGAGGAACTCGAGGATTCGTGGCGCCGCCGCGTTCAGGTGTCCGCGATGAATCCGCTCCGGGATGATGACGGCGTCGTAGCCGCGCAGGTCGGTGGTGGCGAGCTCGGGGAGATACAGCAGACCACCAGTGAGGTGTTGGCCGTACTTCTCGATGGTCAACGCCCGATGGTGGTGGGCATTACCACCGTAAACCGCGGCAACCCCGGAACCTGTTCCCGTGGAGGGACTCTCGGGCAACTCTTCCCGAGGGTCGGTGGGTGCGTTACCTGCCGGACGCGGTCTCGCACGCAGGTCGGCGACCTCGTCGCACGCCCATCGTGCGAGCTGCGACGGGATCTGCGCGGCGGTACTGTCCTCGATCCCCGAGGAGTAGGCGAACAGGTCAGCCGTCGCATGGACGAAAACGGTGCCTGCGGTCGACACGCGGTCGATGTAGGTGACCGGCTGTCCACCGATGAGCCGCACGAGGATCTCGGCGCCGTCGGGCACCGGATGGTGACCGCGCGCGAAGAATCCTCGGACCCCGCGGCGGGTGTCCATGTCGAGCTTCGTCACCCCGGCAAAGATGGGGTGCTCCGCGACCTCGGCGACCTCGTACGTGGCGCGGCGCTGCGGTAGGGCAGGCACGAACGGCTCGGTACCGGGCAGCCAGTCGCGGTGCAGATGTCCACCGAAGATGACCACGTTGCCCGCGTCGAGGAAGCGGCGGATCACGTCCCGACGCCGCGCGAGATGCTCCTGGTCGACGGTCGAGGAGAAGACGAGCACGTCGAATGGTGCGAGGGTCGCGTCGTCGAGGGCGTAGCAGTCGATACCGGTGACGTCGAAGCCGAGTCTCCCCTCGGCGAAGGGCGACCCTTCCCCTGTCGGATACATCGTCACCATGGCGAACTTTGTCATCATCCTTCTCTCAATCGTTCCGCGGCCGACTCGCGGCTGACACGAGTCGTGCGGTGTAGGGATCTCGGGGTGCCGACAGCACCTCGTCCACCGAGCCGGATTCCACCACACGACCGGCTTTCATCACCACGACGCGTTTCGAACCGCGTTGTGCGAGAGCGAGATCGTGGGTGATGTGGACGATGGCGATACCGTCGATGCGACACAGACGGTCCATCAGATCGATGATCTCCATCCGCAACGATGCGTCCAGGCCGCTCGTCGGCTCGTCGGCGAGGATGAGCCGGGGCGCGGCCACGACCGCCCGTGCGAATGCCACCCGTTGCCGTTCGCCGCCGGACAGCTGGTGCTGGAACCGGTCGAGATAATCCTGCGCCGGGGACAGATTCACGGCTTCGAGCGCGCGGACCACCGCGTCGGCACGCTCCTGCCGATCACCGATCCCGTGGATGACCAGAGGTTCGGCAACGATGTCGGATACCCGCATCGTGGGCGGCAGTGAGGAATACGGGTCCTGGAACACCAGGTGGATGTCTCGACGGAGGGGTCGGGCCTTCCGTCGGGACAGCGACAGCAGGTCGGTGCCGTCGAAAACAACCGAACCCGCAGATGCGGGGACCAGGCCGGCGACGACCTTCGCGACCGTCGACTTCCCTGCCCCCGAGCCGCCCACCAGGGCAACGGATTCGCCGGCGTCGACGCGCAGGTCCACCTTGTCGACGACGGTGTGTTCACCGAACTGCACGGACAGTCCGGAGATCTCGAGAAGACTCATGTGGTCACCAGTTCCGTTGTGGCGGGTCCCAACCGGAGGATCGAACCCAGCAACTCGCGGGTGTGCTCCTGCTGCGGATGGGCCATCAGCTCGGCTGTCGGTCCGGACTCGATGATCTTGCCGTCGTACATCACCGCGATGGTGTCGGCGACCCTCTCGACCGCCGCGAGATTGTGGGACACCAGCAGTACGGTGAGTCCGAGCTCGTTCCGCAGACGAGACAGCAGGTCGAGGACCTCGGCCTCCACGAGCACGTCGAGCCCACTGGTCGGTTCGTCGGCGATCAGCACCGTCGGGTCGTTGGCCAGGGCGGTGGCGATCACCACCCGCTGACGCATCCCGCCGGAGAGTTCGTGCGGGTAGGCGTCGATCCGGTTTTCGTCGATACCGACGAAACCGAGAAGGTCGAGAGCACGCGCCCGTGCCGACGCCCGGGTCACGTCGCGGTGAACCCGGATGGCCTCGATCAGCTGGTCACCGATGCGCTGCACCGGATTGAGCGCACTCATCGCCTCCTGCGGTATCAAGGCGATGTCGTTGCCGCGCATGGTCCGTAGTTCATCGGGACGCATGGAGGTGACGTCGGTCCCGCAGATCTCCACCGAACCCGAGGTGATCTCACCGGCCGGTGCCAGTAGGCCGACGGCGACCGCGGCCACAGTGGACTTGCCACTTCCCGATTCCCCTACCAGGGCGACGATCTCGCCGGCATTCGCCGTGAGGCTCACGTCGTCGACCGTGTGTTTCCCGTCCTCACGGTAGGTGACCGAGAGGTGCGAGATCCGGATCGGCGGAGCATCGGCGGCCGGCGGGGAGTGTCGGACCGTGGGCTTCTTCGACGACTTCTTCCGCCGCACCAGCATCGGCCGGGACCGATCTTCCAATGCGTTGCCGATCAGTGCGAAGCCCAGGACGGTTGCGGCGATGGCGATTCCCGGCGGCACCACCCACCACATCCAGGCGTCGGTGAGGAATGCGCTGCGCTTGTGTGCCAGCGAAAGCATCGATCCCCAACTCGGAGCCGAGATGTCGCCGAGACCGAGGAAGGACAGCGACGCCTCGAGGAGCACCGCGGTCTTGGTGGCCAAGATGAACTGCGGGATCACCAGCGGCACAACAGCCGGGAGCACGTGACGCCGGAGCACGTAGGGAGTGGTCGCGCCCATCGACCGCAGGGCCTGCAGATGGTCGCGCTCACGCAGCGACAGCACCTGGGATCGTAGTTCGCGAGCCAGGCCCGCCCACAGGACCGAGGAGATCACCAGGATCTGCGTGGACAATCCGGGGCCGATGAACACGCCGACGACGATCGTCAGCGGCAGCACAGGTAGGGACAGGACGACGTCGGTGACGCGCATCAGCACCGAGTCGACCGGGCCGCGGCAGTAGCCTGCGACGACTCCGACCAGTGCCCCGATCAGGGTGGCGGCCAGCGCCGCGACGATGCCTACCATCAACGAGATCTCGGCGCCGTGCAACAGCATGGAGAACAGGTCGTGGCCGGCGTCGTCGGAGCCGAGCCAGTGGTCACCGGAAGGCCGCGCGAACGGTCGGGTGACGCGTTCGCCGGGGTCATAGGGCGAGATCCACGTCGCGAAGATCGCGCACACCGCCAAGAGCCCGAGGATGCTCGCGCCGACGATGGCCGAGGTTTGCGACCTGGACGACACGGTGGGGCCGCTGCCCACGGCGGTTGCCCGATTCATGGTGTAACCGCTTCCTGCAGTTCCGATTCGGCCGTCTCGTGACGTCGGCGCCGGACCCGCGGGTCGATCAGTGGATAGGTGAGATCGGCGATGATGTTGGCCCCGATGATGCCGATCGTCGTGAGCAGGAACGCACCTTGCAGCAGCGGGTAGTCGCGGGTGGTCACCGCGTCGTAGGTCAGTTTTCCCAGACCCGGATACGAGAAGACGGTCTCGACGACCACCGCACCGGACAGCATGGTGCCCACGGCGAGCGTGAGAGTGGTGAAGACCGGCAGCAACGCGTTACGCATCGCGTGGCCCAGGGCCACCTGCCGCTCGCGCAACCCTTTGGCACGGGCGAGACGGAGATAGGGCTCGTCGAGCACCACCACGGTCGAGGCCCGGGAAAGCAGGAAGAAGCCGCCGACGCCGGCGATCGTCAGGGTCGCGACCGGCAGGACAAGCCGTGAGATCACCTCGCCGAACCAGGCCCAACCCGACGACCCGATGGTGGCGGCACCGTAGGACGGGAACCAGCCGAGCCCCACGGAGAAGATCGCGATGAGGATCATGCCGACCCAGAAACCGGGCATCGAGTCCACGGCAAGCGTCGCCGTCACGGTCGCGGTCTCCCGCCTGGATCCACGACGCCATGCCGCCCAGGTTCCGAGGAAGGTGCCCAGGACCGCGGCGAACAGCAGGCCCAGGCCGACGAGCGCCACCGTCCACGGCAGCTTGTCCATCAGGACGTCGAACACCGGTCGGTTCATCGACACCGACATGCCCAGGTCACCTCGGAGCAGACCTGTCCAGAAGGACAGGTACTGCTCCAAGATGCTGTGATCGAGTCCGTACTCGGCGCGGATCTGCTCGACGTATTCCGGCGCGAGGTTGCCTTCTTCACCGCCGTACAGGTAGACGACCGGGTCGCCCGGCGCCAGGTGCGGTAGCGCGAAGTTCAGCGTCACCGCCGCCCACAGCACCAGCAGGTACTGGCCGGCCCGTCGGACGAGCGACCACAGTCGATCTGCGTACATGTCAGTCGGTCGGGGCGATCGCGTGAGCCTTCTCGGCAACATCGCGCGGCAGGAAGGACCACTTCTGCACGATGCCGTAGCCCGGCGTCACCACCCAGCCACCGAACTTGTCCGAGCGGTAGCCCCAGTACTCCTCCGGGTAGTACAGGCCGATGGCCGTCGGCTGCTTGTTGAAGACGTCCTGGATCTTGTACAGCGCCTCGATCCGGTCCTCGTTGGTCTCCGTGACCTTCCACTCCTCGTAGAGCGCATCGAACTCGGGATAGGGCAGGGTCGGGTGCTTCCACAGGTTGCCCGAACGGTGCGACATGATGAACTGCGTCGAATCGGCAACGGCGTGCGGGGAGTTCGTCGTGATCAGCATGTCGTAGGCTTTGTCCGAGCTGACCTCGGAAATGGAACCCGCGTCGAGGGCCTTGATCGACACGTCGACGCCCACAGCGCCGAAGTCCTCCCGGAGGAGTTCGGCCGCCCGCACGTCGGGGGCGAGCCCACCGTCGACGTACAGGGTCAGCGAGAGCTTCTCACCGGTGGGCTTCTCCCGCTTGCCGTCGCCGTCGACGTCGCGGTAACCGAGCTCGTCGAGGATGGTGCGCGCTTCGTCGGCGTCGTACGGGGTGTTGGTGTCCGGCTTGGCGTACGGCGCGTCGGGGTGGACGTAGCCCTGCGTCGCGGGGCGGCCTCGTCCGAGGGCAACCACTTCGAGCAGTTGGTCGCGGTTGACCGCACGGCTCATCGCGGTACGGAAGCGGGCCTCTGTGAACGGGGCTTCGAGGAAGTTCAGCTTGAGTTCGGGGTACTGGAGCGGTGAGGCCTCGATGACCCCGATGTTCGGCGTCGCCTGGAACTGTTCGACGAGTTCGGGATTGAGTGGACGTGTCGTCGCATCGATCTCACCCGAACGCAGCGCGGTGAAGGTGGCCGACGCATCCGGGATCACCGGCATGACGATCTCGTCGACGGTGGGCTTGCCCGCGAAGTAGTCGGTGTTGGCCTCGAAGCGGTAACCCGACGTCGGGTTGTAGTCGACGAGCTTGAACGGCCCGGTGCCGATCGGCAGGTCTGTCACCTGTTTGACGTCGGCGGGATCGATCTTCGACCAGACGTGCTCCGGGAGGATCGGCAGGTCGGCCAGGGTCACCGTACCCAATTCAGGGCAGGCGTAGTCGCAGACGAAACGGACGCCGTCGGCGGTCGGGACCACGGTCGAGATCGACGGCGTGTCATTGATGTGATGGGTGAAACGGCCCGTCGGCGCGGCATGCATGAAGTGGAAGCTGAACATGACGTCATCGGCGGTGAACGGCTCACCGTCGTGCCATTTCACGTCGTCTCGGAGGGCGACCTCCCACGTCGTCGCGTCGATCTGCTCGACGGAGGTCGCGAGCCACGGCTGCGGTTCGGCGACGTACGGCGACGGAGCCAGCAGCTTGTCGTACACCATCTCGGCCATCTGATCGGTCTGACCAGCAAAGATGTTGAGCGGACCGGAGTCCTTGTTGGTCGCGACGGTCAGCGTCGTCGCGGTCTCCGGCCCGTTGGCACGGTCGGCGTCGGAGCCTCCGTCGCCGCACGCCGTCACGACGAGCACGGGGACGAGGAGCGTGGACAGGGCGGCGACTGACCGCCGAAGCCGCGTAAGCGGGTACGACATCTCGGCAACTCTCTATCAGGGTGTACTTACCTAAGTAAGGTTCGGCTTACCTTATGGGTAACCCGATCGTCACGCAAACCCCGACTTTTCGGACAGTTGCCCTGACCTGGCCTGCCGGTAGGCGGCCACAACTGTGCGTCGGCATACCAATAACGTTTCTCCACAAAAACTTTCGCGAGCAGCTCGGCATTAGCACGGACCACCGGACGAAGTGCAAAACCGGGTCACCCCGACGCCCCCACCGGTAACATCGCACGCGTGACCCACCCCCAGGCTGCCCGGTCGCTGCGCGTGCTGGTCTATTCCGACGATTCCGATACCCGGGCCCAGGTCATCGGTGCGCTCGGTACCCGGCCGTCCCAGGATATCCCCGAACTCAGCTTCATCGAAGTCGCCACGGCTCCAATGGTCTTCGCCCAGCTCGACGCCGGAGTCGTCGATGCGGTGATCGCCGACGGCGAGGCCTCTCCGGCCGGCGGGATGGGGATCGCCAAACAGATGAAGGACGAACTGGACCCGAGTCCACCGGTGCTCGTGCTGCTCGGCCGCGCCGACGATCGCTGGCTCGCCGAATGGTCGCGGGCCGATGCCGTCGCCACGCTCCCGGTCGATCCGATCGCCCTCCCGGAGGCCTTCGTCGAGATGGTCGAGAAACGCCGAACTGCCTGAAACGGGTGACTCCCGCGGGACGACCACCTAGGCTTGTGTTGTAGCTCACAACCGCGTCGGGAGGTTCTGACCGAACCACTGGCACGGGCAGGACAATCGCCGAGCCGGAACCGCCCACCAGGCGTTTCGGCCGCCCGGAGCGAGGAGGAGTCCACGCTTTGAACGCCTACGTCCCGATCATGATCCTCGGGGCAATCGGCGTGGCGTTTGCCGTTTTCAGCGTCTTCATCGGCGTCGCGATCGGCCCGAAACGGTACAACCGCGCCAAACTCGAGGCGTACGAGTGTGGCATCGAGCCGGTCGGCCAGAGCCTCCTGACTCCTGCCTCCCGTCGCGGGGGCGAGGGCCCCACGTTCAGCGGCCCGGTCCAGCGGGTGCCGGTCAAGTACTACCTCACCGCGATGCTGTTCATCATCTTCGACATCGAGATCGTCTTCCTCTACCCCTGGGCCGTCGCCTTCGACTCCTTCGGCTGGTTCGGCCTCGCGGCCATGCTCTTGTTCATCGTCAATGTCTCCGTTGCCTACGCCTATGAATGGCGTCGCGGCGGACTGAGCTGGGACTGAGGACTTTTCAACCGGTAACCGTCTGCAAGGAGGTCAGTCATGGGACTCGAGGAGAAACTCCCCAGCGGTTTCCTGCTGAGCACCGTCGAGGATCTCGCCGGTTTCATGCGCAAGGGTTCGCTGTGGCCGGCCACCTTCGGACTCGCCTGCTGCGCAATCGAGATGATGTCCACGACGTCGGGTCGCTACGACCTCGCCCGATTCGGCATGGAGGCGTTCCGGGCGTCTCCGCGGCAGGCCGACCTGATGATCGTCGCCGGCCGCGTGAGCCAGAAGATGGCCCCGGTGCTCCGGCAGATCTACGACCAGATGGTCGAACCCAAATGGGTTCTGGCAATGGGGGTCTGCGCCTCGTCCGGCGGGATGTTCAACAACTACGCGATCGTCCAGGGCGTCGACCACGTCGTGCCGGTCGACATCTATCTTCCGGGTTGCCCTCCCCGACCAGAGATGTTGCTGAACGCGATCCTCAAGCTGCACGAGAAGATCCAGGAGATGCCGCTCGGGGTGAACCGCGAGGAGGCCATCTGGGCGGCGGAACGCGCTGCCCTGCAGGCCACTCCGACCATCGAGATGAAGGGGTTGCTGCGATGACCGACCTCGGCATGCCCGACCCGAAACCGCCCGATCCCGAGGTCATCGGCGTCCGGCACGGACTGTTCGGCGCACCGGGCACCGGTGACACTTCTGGATACGGCGGTCTGATCGATCCGATCACCTTGCCGCCCAGCTCTTCTCGACCTTATGGCAGCTACTTCGACGAGGTCGCCGATCTTTTGCCGGCCGAACTCGGAGAGTCCTACGACGCGGCGGTGGAGAAGGTGGTCGTCTTCCGCGACGAGATGACCATCCACGTCGCGCGGGAACACCTCCGCACGGTTGCGCTGACCCTGCGCAACGCACCCGCGTTGCGCTTCGAACTGTGCCTGGGCGTCAACGGGGTCCACTATCCCGGGGACGCCGACCGGGAACTGCACGCCGTCTATCCCCTCGCCTCCCTGACCCACAACCGGCGCGTGCGCCTCGAGGTGTCGGCGCCCGACACCGATCCGCACATCCCGAGCATCTGCGACATCTACCCCACCAACGACTGGCACGAACGCGAGACCTACGACTTCTTCGGCATCGTCTTCGACGGCCACCGTTCGCTGACCCGCATCGAGATGCCCGACGACTGGGAGGGCCATCCGCAGCGCAAGGACTACCCGCTCGGCGGAGTACCCATCGAGTACAAGGGAACCCGCGTCGACCCACCGGACCGGAGGAGGTCGTACAGCTGATGACCGACACAGCCACCGGATCGTCGAAATCCCGCGCCGCGACGCCCCGCGAGGAGGAGACCCCGACCCGCATCTACACCGTCTCCGGACAGGACTGGGACTCCATCGTCTCCGACGTCCGCACTCGCGCCGAACAGCAACCCGGCGACGAACGCATCGTCGTGAACATGGGTCCCCAGCACCCGTCGACCCACGGCGTGCTCCGCCTCATCCTGGAGATCGAGGGCGAGACGGTCACCGAGGCGCGCTGCGGAATCGGCTACCTGCACACCGGGATCGAGAAGAACCTCGAGTACCGCAACTGGACGCAGGGCGTCACGTTCGTGACTCGAATGGACTATCTGTCGCCGTTCTTCAACGAGACCGCCTACTGCCTGGGCGTCGAGAAGCTCCTCGGGATCACCGACGACGTCCCCGAACGGGCCACCGTCATCCGCGTCATGCTGATGGAGCTGAACCGGATCAGCAGCCATCTCGTGGCCCTGGCCACCGGCGGAATGGAGCTCGGTGCCGTCACCGCGATGTTCCTCGGCTTCCGCGAACGGGAACTGATCCTCGACCTCTTCGAACTCATCACCGGCCTGCGGATGAATCACGCCTACGTCCGACCGGGTGGCGTCGCGCAGGATCTGCCACCCGACGGGCCGGAACAGGTGGCCGAGGTCATCGCCCAGCTACCCGGTCGCCTGGACGAGCTCGGAGACCTGCTGAACGACAACTACATCTGGAAGGCGCGCACCCAGAACGTCGGATACCTCGACCTGACGGGTTGCATGGCTCTCGGCATCACCGGACCGGTGCTGCGGTCCACCGGTTATCCGCACGATCTGCGAAGGACGCAGCCGTACTGCGGGTACGAGACCTATGATTTCGACGTCATCACCGCCGACACCTGTGACTCGTACGGCCGCTACCTGATCCGCGTCAAGGAGATGCGCGAGTCGATCCGCATCGTCGAACAGTGCCTCGAGAGGCTCCGGCCCGGTCCGGTCATGGTCGCCGACCGCAAGCTGGCCTGGCCGGCCGATCTGGCCCTCGGCCCCGACGGTCTCGGCAACTCCCCCGAGCACATCGCCCGGATCATGGGGACGTCGATGGAGGCGCTGATCCATCACTTCAAGCTGGTCACCGAGGGCATGCGGGTACCGGCCGGGCAGTGCTACGTCGCGGTCGAGTCCCCGCGCGGTGAGCTCGGTGTCCACATGGTCAGCGACGGCGGCACCCGGCCCTATCGGGTCCACTTCCGCGATCCGTCGTTCACGAATCTGCAGGCGGTGGCCGCGATGTGTGAGGGCGGCATGGTCGCCGACGTCATCACGGCCGTCGCCAGTATCGACCCGGTGATGGGAGGCGTGGACCGATGACCGATCCCGTGTTCGTGGAGCTGTCCACCTCGCCGCCCACCGAAGATGCCGCGCCGGCCCAGGGCATCCCGGCGCCGACCATCACCTTCGGCGGCCCCTCCGCCTACCCGGCCGAGGCCACCGAACGCCTCGCCGAGCAGGCGGCGCCGATCATCGCGCGCTACCCACAGTCGCGGTCGGCCCTTCTCCCCCTGCTTCATCTGGTGCAGTCCGAGGACGGATACATCACCCGCGCGGGCATCGAGTTCTGCGCGGCGCAGCTCGATCTGACCGCCGCCCAGGTCGCTTCGGTGGCCACCTTCTACTCGATGTACCGCCGCTCGCCGACCGGCGAGTACCTCGTCGGGGTCTGCACCAACACGCTCTGCGCCACCCTCGGCGGCGACGACATCCTCCGCGCGGTCTGCGACCACCTCGGTGTTCGCCCCGGTGACACCACCGCCGACGAACGCATCACGGTGGAACACGTCGAGTGCAACGCCGCATGTGATTTTGCACCGGTGGTGATGGTGAACTGGGAGTTCTTCGACAACCAGACCCCGGAGTCGACGATCGAACTCATCGAGGACCTCCGTGCCGGCGTCTCGGTCGAACCCGCCCGCGGCACCGGGCGCGTGTGCTCCTTCCGCCAGACCGAGCTCGAACTCGCCGGGGCCGCACCCTCGTCGGCCGATCCCCTTCTGCCGGCTGACCAGGCGACGAGCGAACCTGCCGAACCCGACCCACCGGAACCCCCCGTGCTGTCCCGGCACTGGGACGAGCCCGAGTCCTGGTCTCTGCAGAACTACCTGCGCCACAACGGGTACCTCGGCCTGCGGACCGCGCTCGACACCCCGCCCGACGACGTCATCGAGATGGTGAAGGCCTCCGGGTTGCGAGGACGCGGCGGCGCCGGCTTCCCGGTCGGCATGAAGTGGTCGTTCATCCCGCAGGAGAAGTCCGCCGACGCCGAACCGTCGATTCCGCACTACCTCGTGGTCAACGCCGACGAATCCGAGCCCGGCACGTGCAAGGACATGCCCCTCATGCTCGCGACGCCGCACACCCTCGTCGAGGGGGTCATCATCGCGGCGTATGCGATCCGCGCACACCATGCGTTCATCTACGTCCGCGGGGAGGTCGCCTCGGTCCTGCGACGGCTGCGTGCCGCCGTGGACGAGGCTTATGCCGCAGGCTATCTCGGGAAGAACATTCTGGGCTCGGGCTTCGACCTCGACCTGGTGGTGCACGCCGGGGCGGGCGCCTACATCTGCGGCGAGGAGACGGCGCTGCTCGACTCACTCGAGGGTCGTCGGGGCCAGCCGCGCCTCCGCCCGCCCTTCCCGGCGGTCGCCGGCCTCTACGCGAGCCCGACCGTGGTCAACAACGTCGAATCCATCGCCAGCGTGCCGTCGATCATCCGGAACGGCGTCGACTGGTTCCGGTCGATGGGCACCGAGAAGTCGCCGGGATTCACCTTGTACTCCCTGTCCGGCCACGTCACCCATCCCGGTCAGTACGAGGCGCCGCTCGGGATCACCCTGCGGCAACTCCTCGAACGCGCCGGCGGTGTCCGCGCCGGGCACGAACTCAAGTTCTGGACCCCGGGCGGATCGTCGACGCCGCTGCTGACACCGGAGCATCTCGACGTCCCCCTCGACTACGAAGGGGTCGGCGCCGCGGGATCGATGTTGGGCACCAAGGCTCTTCAGATCTTCGACGAGACGACCTGCGTCGTCGGTGCGGTGCTGCGCTGGACCGAGTTCTACGCGCACGAGTCGTGCGGTAAGTGCACGCCGTGCCGGGAGGGCACCTACTGGCTGGTGCAGCTGCTCCATCGGCTCGAGCACGAGGGCGGCACCGCCGCCGACCTCGACACCCTTTCCGACGTCACCAACAGCATCGTCGGGAAGTCGTTCTGCGCGCTCGGCGACGGCGCGGGGAGCCCGATCGTGTCGTCGCTGCAGTACTTCCGAGACGAATACCTCGCCCACCTCGATCACGGTTGCCCGTTCGACCACTCGCTGTCGACCGTCCTCGGTTCCGAGCCGACGGGAGATGCCCGATGACCCTCACTCACGGCAGTGATCCGACGACCCAGGCCGACAATCTCGTCGGCATCACCATCGACGGCGTCGAGCTGCGGGTGCCGAAGGGCACCTTGCTGATCCGCGCCGCCGAGCAGATCGGGATCACCATCCCCCGCTTCTGCGATCACCCGTTGCTCGACCCGGTCGGTGCCTGCCGCCAGTGCCTCGTGGAGGTCGAGGGCCAGCGGAAGCCCCTGGCGTCGTGCACCACCACGGCCACCGACGGCATGGTGGTCCGGACCCAACTCAGTTCGCAGATCGCCGCGGATGCGCAGCGCGGCGTGATGGAGCTGCTGCTGATCAATCATCCACTCGACTGTCCGGTGTGCGACAAGGGCGGTGAGTGCCCGCTGCAGAACCAGGCCATGTCGGCCGGTCGCAGCGAGTCCCGGTTCGACGGCGTCAAACGCACGTTCACCAAGCCGGTCCCGCTGTCGTCGGAGGTCCTGCTCGACCGCGAGCGATGCGTCCTGTGCGCCCGGTGCACGCGCTTCTCCACGCAGGTCGCCGGCGATCCGCTCATCGAACTGGCGGATCGCGGTGCGCTGCAACAGGTCAGCATCTACTCCGACGAGCCGTTCGACTCGTACTTCTCCGGCAACACCGTCCAGATCTGCCCGGTCGGCGCGCTGACCGGTGCCCAGTACCGCTTCCGTGCGCGGCCTTTCGACCTCGTCTCCACGCCGAGTGTCTGTGAGCACTGTGCGAGCGGTTGCGCCCAGCGCACCGATC
This sequence comes from Gordonia sp. GN26, assembly GCF_054823965.1. NCBI lineage: Bacteria > Bacillati > Actinomycetota > Actinomycetes > Mycobacteriales > Gordoniaceae > Gordonia > Gordonia sp. GN26. Next base: position 14,926 of record NZ_JSYC01000006.1, read on the forward strand.
ACCGGCGCGGCAAGGTGCTCCGGCGCCTCGCCGGTGACGACCCAGAGGTCAACTCCGAGTGGAACTGCGACAAGGGGCGGTGGGCCTTCGCCTACGCGACCGAGGCCGACCGCCTGACGTCTCCCCTGGTTCGCGACCGGCACGGCGATCTCCGGGAGGCGTCGTGGGCGGACGCCATCCGCGTTGCCGCCGAGGGAATCTCGGCGGCCAGTGGGCATGTCGGCGTGTTGGCCGGTGGACGCCTCACCGTGGAGGACGCCTACGCCTACGCACGATTCGCCCGCACGGTGCTGAAGACGGACGACATCGATTTCCGCGCCCGCGTCCACAGCACCGAGGAGGCGTCCTTCCTCGCCGCCCGGGTGGCCGGACGAGGTCTCGAGACCACCTATGGCGACCTGTCCGACGCACCGGCGGTACTCCTCGCGGGTTTCGAACCCGAGGAGGAATCCCCGATCGTCTTCCTCCGTCTTCGCCGGGCGGTGCGGACGAACCGGCAGCGGGTGGCCACCGTGGCCCCGTTCTCGAGCCGCGGGGCGCAGAAACTCGATGCTCGACTGTTCCCCGTCGCGCCGGGCGCCGAGCGGGAGATCCTCGCCTCCGACGAGGTGGCCGACCATCTGGGCGAAGCGGGTTCGGTCATCGTCGTCGGGGAGCGACTGGCCGGCGTCCCGGGTGGCCTGCAGGCCGCCGCCGACCTCGCCGACCGCACGGGCGCCCGCCTCGCCTGGATCCCGCGGCGTGCGGGGGAGCGGGGCGCACTCGAGGTCGGCGCTCTCGCCGGGTTGTTGCCGGGCGGACGGCCGATCACCGACACCGCGGCGCGCGAAGCTGTTTCGGAGGTGTGGGGTCCTGGCATCCCGACCCTGCCCGGTCGCGACACCACCGGCATCCTCGACGCGGCCCGCTACCACGGGCTGTCACTGATCGTCGCAGGCGTCGACCTCGACGATCTCCCCGATCCCGCGGCTGCGCGCGACGCACTCGCCGCCGCACCCTTCGTCGTGAGTCTCGAACAGCGGCACTCGACGGTGACCCCGCACGCCGACGTGGTGTTCCCGGTGGCGACGGTCGCCGAGAAGGAGGGCACGTTCGTCGACTGGGAGGGCCGTCCGCGCAGCTTCACCGCCGCGCTGACCGAGTCCGGACATGTTCCCGACCATCGGGTACTGGATGCGCTCGCACGGCGTCTCGGCGTCGACCTGCGCTGTGATGGGCCGCAGACCATCCATATGGATCTGCGCCGCATCGGAGCGTGGGCAGGTGAGCGCCCGGCCCTCGTCGCTCATGAACGTTCCCAGCGCGCACCGGCGGCCGGTCAGGCCGTCCTGGCCACCTGGCACCTGCTGCTCGACCTCGGACGTCTGCAGGACGGCGAGCCGCACCTCGCCGGGACCGCACGTCTGCCGGTGGCACGGATGTCGCCGACGACCGCAGCCGAGGCCGGCGTCGCGGTCGGCGGGCGGGTCCGGATCAGCACCGCCGACGGCGAGATCGCCTTGCCCGTCGAGTACGCCGACATGCCCGACCGCGTCGTGTGGGTTCCGCTCAACTCCCCCGGTTCCCGAGTGCACGCCGACCTCCGGGCCCGCGCGGGTGATCTCGTCGCGCTGGCGCCGGCCTCGTCGGCGGATGTCGCGGGAGGTGTGCGATGACCGCTCTCGCCATCGACTACCCCGACCTCGCCGACTTCGGCCACGACCCCATCTGGCTCGTCGTCGTCAAGGCGGTCGCCGTCTTCGCGTTCCTCGTCGTCAACCCGTTGGTCGCGATCCTGCTCGAGCGCAAAATCATGGCGCGCATGCAGTCCCGGATCGGGCCGAACCGCGTCGGGCCCCGCGGAATCCTCCAGAGTCTCGCCGACGGTGTGAAACTCGCGCTGAAGGAGGGCATCATCCCGTCCGGCGTCGACAAGGTCATCTACCTCCTCGCACCGATCATCGCGGTCGTCCCCGCGGTGATGGCGTTCGCGGTGATCCCGTTCGGACCGATGGTGTCGGTGTTCGGTCACCAAACCCCGTTGCAGCTCACCGATCTGCCGGTCGGGGTGCTCTACGTCCTGGCCGTGACCTCGGTCGGCGTGTACGGGATCGTGCTGGCCGGTTGGTCGTCCGGTTCGACCTATCCCCTCCTGGGCGGACTCCGCTCCACCGCCCAGGTGATCTCCTACGAGATCGCGATGGGCCTCACCTTCGCCGCGGTGTTCCTCGACGCCGGGACGATGTCGACCTCGGGAATCGTTGCGGCGCAGGAGCACCACTGGTACTTCCTCCTGCTGCTGCCGTCGTTCGTGATCTACGCGATCTCGATGGTCGGTGAAACGAACCGTGCCCCGTTCGACCTGCCGGAGGCCGAGGGCGAGCTGGTCGGCGGTTTCCACACCGAGTACTCATCGCTGAAGTTCGCGATGTTCATGCTGGCCGAGTACATCAACATGGTGACGGTCTCCGCCCTGGCCACCACGATGTTCCTGGGCGGCTGGCAGGCGCCGTGGCCGCTGAGCGCCTTCGACTGGGCGAACTCGGGGTGGTGGCCCATCCTCTGGTTCACCATCAAGGTCTGGGCGTTCCTGTTCGTGTTCATCTGGCTCCGGACGAGCCTGCCGCGGTTGCGTTACGACCAGTTCATGAACCTGGGCTGGAAGGTGCTCATCCCGATCTCGCTGACATGGGTGATGGTCGTGGCGATCATCCGCGCCTCCATCGGCGGCGACGACGCCGGCCTCATCCGGGCACTCGTCTCGGCGGGCGCCGGTCTCGCCGTGACCGCACTCATCGGCTACGCGATCTGGCGGATGATGCGGGTACCGGATGTGCCGGACGCCTCGTCCGAACCACAGAGCCCGACCGAGTTCGACCCCATGGCCGGCGGCTTCCCCGTGCCGCCGATGCCCTCGACGGATTCGAGATCCCAGCCCGTCCGGATCGATCCCGAGCCGCCCCTTCCCGCCGAAGAGAAGCCGAGCAGGGAGACCACCGATGCCTGATTTCCTCAAGCCGGTCAGTGGATTACGCGTCACCTTCGGTGGCATGTTCCAGCCGAGCATCACCGAGCAGTATCCCGAGGAGAAACGGCCGACCGCGCCCCGCTATCACGGCCGGCACCAACTGAACCGTCATCCCGACGGGCTGGAGAAGTGCATCGGCTGTGAGCTCTGTGCGTGGGCCTGCCCCGCCGACGCCATCTACGTCGAGGGAGCCGACAACACGCCGGACGAACGGTATTCGCCCGGTGAGCGATACGGCCGCGTCTATCAAATCAACTACCTGCGTTGCATCGGGTGCGGACTCTGCATCGAAGCCTGCCCGACCCGTGCGCTGACGATGACCAACGACTACGAGCTCGCCGACGACAACCGCGCCGACCTCATATACGAGAAGGACCGGCTTCTGGCGCCTCTGTTACCGGGCGTCGAACCGCCGCCGCACGCCATGGCGCCCGGTTCGACCGAGGAGAACTACTACCGCGGCGAGATCACCTCCGACGGCCGGGTCACACCTCTCCCGACACCGACGGTGCGCGAGGGTGCCCGGGAGCCGCGACCATGACGCCCGGGCCGGTGACCGCGATCCTGGCCGACGAGGTGGTCCGCACCTCGACCGGTGAGGCCGTGCAGTTCTGGGTGCTCGGGGTGATCGCGGTGGCCGGTGCGCTCGGCGTCGTCTTCGCCACCAAGGCGGTGTACTCCGCGATCTTCCTGGCCACCACGATGATCGTGCTGGCGGTCTTCTACGTGGCGCAGGGTGCGGTGTTCCTCGGCGTCGTGCAGGTGGTCGTCTACACCGGCGCGGTGATGATGCTGTTCCTCTTCGTCCTCATGCTCATCGGCGTCGACTCCTCGGACTCCCTGAAAGAGACCCTGCGAGGGCAACGTGTCGCCGCGATGCTCATCGGTCTCGGCTTCGGCGTCCTGATGATCGCCGGCATCGGCAACGCCACCATCGCGGTCACCTCCGGCGCGACCGCGCCCGGCGCCCTCGCCGACGACACCAACTACGGCATCGAGGCCATCGCCGAACTCATCTTCGTCCGGTATCTGTGGGCGTTCGAGCTGACCGGTGCGCTCCTCATCGCCGCGACCCTCGGCGCGATGGTCCTGGCCCACCGGGAGAAGTTCGGTCCGCGCCTCACCCAGAAGGAGTTGTCGCAGGCGCGATTCCGCACCGGCATCAACATCACCCCGCTCCCGAGTCCCGGTGTCTACGCCCGGCACAACGCGGTGGACGTCCCCGCACGACTCCCCGACGGCAGTCCCTCCGATCTCTCGGTGAACGCCATCCTGGCCGCCCGCACCCTGCGCCAGAAGAACACGGAGGCCCCGGAGAACCTGGGAGGCCAGGATTCGGGGGGCCGCTCATGAACCCGGAGAACTACCTCTACCTCTCGGCGCTGCTGTTCACCATCGGTGCCGCCGGAGTGCTGCTGCGACGCAACGCGATCGTCGTCTTCATGTGCATCGAGCTGATGCTCAACGCCGCGAACCTCGCTTTCGTCACCTTCGCCCGGATGAACCAGTCCTTCGACGGGCAGGTGATCGCCTTCTTCACGATGGTCGTCGCCGCGGCCGAGGTGGTCGTGGGTCTCGCCATCATCATGACCATCTTCCGATCGCGCCGTTCGGCGTCGGTCGACGACGCGGATCTGCTGAAGCGGTAGAGGAGGATTGGTGAACGCCGAACTGACCGCGTCACTGCTCTGGCTGGTGCCCGCACTACCGCTCGCCGGTGCGGTGATCCTCCTCCTCGGTGGTCGGACCACCGACCGCTGGGGCCACCTGCTCGGTACTGCCGCAGCGATCGCGTCGTTCATGGTCGGGCTGGTGATGTTCGCCGGGATGGTGTCCCGTCCCGCCGATGACCGCGGGGTGACCGACACCCTCTTCAGTTGGGTTCCGGTCGGAGAACTGCAGGTGGACTTCGGTTTCCGCCTGGACCAGTTGTCGATGTGCTTCGTCCTCCTGATCACCGGCGTCGGATCGCTGATCCACGTCTACTCGATCGGCTACATGGCCGCCGACCCCGATCGTCGACGGTTCTTCGGCTACCTCAACCTGTTTCTCGCGGCGATGCTCGTCCTCGTCCTCGCCGACAACTATCTCGGCCTGTACCTCGGCTGGGAGGGTGTCGGTCTGGCGTCGTATCTGCTGATCGGCTTCTGGCAGTTCAAACCGACCGCAGCGACCGCGGCCAAGAAGGCCTTCGTGGTCAACCGCGTCGGCGACATCGGGCTCGCCGTCGCCCTGATGATCATGTTCGCCACCTTCGGGTCGGTGGCGTTCACCGCGGTCTTCGATGGCGCCCCGCAGGCCGGCGAAGGAACCCTCACCGCCCTGGGTTTCGTGCTCCTGCTCGCCGCCTGCGGCAAGTCTGCCCAGGTGCCGCTGCAGTCGTGGCTCGGCGACGCCATGGAGGGTCCGACCCCGGTGTCCGCGCTGATCCACGCGGCCACGATGGTGACCGCAGGCGTTTACCTGATCGTGCGCTCCGGCCCGATCTTCGACCTGGCGCCCACCGCGCAGGTCGGGGTCGTGGTCGTCGGTGCCGTGACGCTGCTGTTCGGCGCGATCATCGGTTGCGCCAAGGACGACATCAAGAAGGCGCTCGCGGCGTCGACGATGAGCCAGATCGGTTACATGGTGCTCGCCGCCGGACTCGGCCCGGCCGGCTACGCATTCGCGATCCTGCACCTGCTCACCCACGGTTTCTTCAAGGCCGGCCTGTTCCTGGGCGCCGGATCGGTGATGCACGGGATGAATGACGAAACCGACATGCGACGGTACGGCGGACTCCGCACACTGATGCCCGTCACCTTCGTGACGTTCGGGGTCGGCTACCTCGCGATCATCGGCGTCCCACCATTCGCAGGCTTCTACTCCAAGGACCACATCATCGAGGCCGCCTTCGGGGCGGGTGGTGCGAAGGGCCTGATCCTCGGCGGTGCAGCGCTTCTCGGCGCGGGCATCACCGCCTTCTACATGACCCGCGTGATGCTGCTGACGTTCTTCGGCGAGAAGCGCTGGCACGACGGCACCGACGCCCCAGCGCCGCATCCGCACGAGTCACCCCGGGTGATGACCGGGCCGATGGTCCTCATCGCGCTGGGTTCGGTGGTCTCCGGCGGACTGCTCGCGATCGGCGGTTCACTCGAGCACTGGCTCGAACCCGTGGTCGGCGAGCACACCGCCCACCACCTGATCCCGGTGTGGGCGATGACCGCGATCATTCTCGTCGTCGTCGCGGCCGGCGTCGCGGTCGCCTACCGTCAGTACGCCACCCGGCCCGTCCCCACCATCGCACCCGACGACGTGTCGGTGCTGACCGTCGCGGCACGACGTGATCTGTACGGCGACGCGATCAACGAAGAGTTGCTGATGCGACCCGGACAGCGGATCACGGCCGGCCTCGTCGCCGTGGAGTCCGACGGCGTCGACGGGTTGACGAGCGGGGTCGGGGAAACCGTGACCCGCACGTCGCGTCGAATACGTGGCTGGCAGAACGGTTATGTGCGGTCCTACGCACTGTCGATGTTCGCCGGGACGACCCTGATCGTCGCACTCGTGATGGCGGTGAACGCGCTGTGAACATCCCCTGGCTGACGATCCTCTGGCTGGCCCCCGCGGTGGGCGCGGCTCTCGTCCTCGCCATCCCGGTCAATCGGCCCGCGGCGGCACGCTGGTTCGCCTTCGCGATCACCGTCGGCGTCCTCGTCCTGGCCGTCGGCCTTGCGGTCGGTTTCGATCCCGCCGGCGAGCGCTACCAATTCACCGAGGACGTGAGCTGGATTCCGGCCCTGGGAAGCCGATATGCGTTGGGACTGGACGGAATCGGGTTGGTCCTCATCCTGCTGACCGCCGCTCTCCTGCCGTTGCTCCTGCTCGCCGGTTGGCACGACGCCGACTCCGACGGGTCCCTGGATCACTCAGGCGGACGGGCGCAGAAGGGCCCGCACATCTACCTCGCACTGTTCCTCGCCACCGAGGCGATGGTGCTGATGAGCTTCGTCGCTCTGGACATCCTGCTCTTCTACATCTTCTTCGAGGCCATGCTCATCCCGATGTACTTCCTCATCGGCGGCTTCGGTACCGGCCCCAACCGCTCCGGCGCGGCGGTGAAGTTCCTGCTGTACAACCTGTTCGGCGGTCTGCTGTTACTGGCCGCGGTGATCGGCCTGTACGTGGTGTCCGCGCAGAACGGTGTCGGCGCAGACGGCGGTGGGACCTTCGCGCTCGGCGACATCGTGGCCGCGGTGTCGAGCGGTCAGATCGACGACACCACCGGCCTGGCGAAACTGCTGTTCCTCGGCTTCATGTTCGCGTTCGCGGTCAAAGCCCCGCTGTGGCCGCTGCATTCGTGGCTCCCCGATGCCGCGGTTGCCGCCACCCCGACATCGGCGGTGCTGATGATGGCCGTCATCGACAAAGTCGGGACCTTCGCGATGCTGCGGTTCTGCCTGCAGCTGTTCCCGGATGCGAGCCAGTATTTCGCTCCACTGATCTGCGGGCTCGCGGTCGTCAGCATCGTCTACGGCGCGGTCCTGGCCATCGGTCAGACCGACGTCATGCGCCTGATCGCCTACACGTCGATCTCCCACTTCGGTTTCATCATCCTGGGCATCTTCGTGATGACCGATCAGGGCCAGACCGGTTCGGCGCTGTACATGGTCAATCACGGACTCTCCACCGCCGCACTGTTCCTCATCGCCGGGTTCCTGGTGTCGCGGCGGGGCAGCCGCCTGATCGCCGACTACGGCGGTGTCCAGAAGGTCGCCCCGGTCCTTGCCGGGACGTTCCTCGTCGCGGGTCTGGCGACTCTGTCGCTACCCGGTCTCGCCCCGTTCATCAGTGAGTTCCTGGTCCTTATCGGCACATTCACGCGCTATCCGATCGCCGCTGTCCTCGCGTGCTCGGCCCTGGTGCTCTCCGCCGTCTACATCCTGTGGACCTACCAGCGGATGATGGGCGGGCCGGCGAGGTCCGACGACGAGCAGCGGTCGCCGATACGCGACCTCGCGGGCCGCGAACTGGCCGTTGTCGTACCGCTGCTCGCCCTGCTCATCGCCCTGGGTGTGTATCCGAAACCGATGATCGATCTGATCGATCCGGCCGTGCAGAGCACGTTGACCACGGTCGGGGTCAACGATCCCGAACCCGCGGTCGCAGACCCCGCTCATGATCGGCCCGCCGGCTCGACGACCGATGCGGAGGCCCACCGATGACCACGTCTCTCGTCACGACCCCGCTGGCCGCGATCGAGGCCCCGGGCGTCGAGTACGCGGCGCTGTCCCCCATGCTGATCGTGTTCGGTGCGGGAGTCATCGGGGTCCTCGTCGAGGCATTCGCCCCGCGCCGGGTGAGGTACTCGCTGCAACTGGCACTTTCGCTGGGCGGGCTCGTCGTCGCTCTCGCGGCGTTGGCCACCGTCGCGGCCGCGCAGACAACAGACGGCGCGAACGGCCAGTTCGCGATGTCGGGGGCCGTCGTGATGGACCGCCCGACGTTGTATCTGCAGGGCCTCCTGCTGATCATCGCGATCGTCGCGGTCGGGTTCATGGCCGAACGGCGACTCGAACGGGTCGTCGCGCCGGTCACCATGCGCACCCTGGCCGGGGCCGGGGTCGGCGACGATCAGTCCGGCAGAACAGGTCTCAACGGCGGTGGTGTCGACGCGGACATGTTCACACCGTCCGGCGCATCCGTGCCCAACACCGACGCCGAGTTCGAGGCGACCCGAGCCGGTGCCGTGACGACCGAGGTGTTCCCGCTGGCCCTGCTCGCGGTCGGCGGCATGATGCTGTTCCCCGCGTGCGGCGATCTGCTCACCATGTTCATTGCGCTGGAGGTCTTCTCGCTTCCGCTCTATCTGCTGTGCGGGCTGGCGAGGCGTCGTCGGTTGATCTCGCAGGAAGCATCGCTGAAGTACTTCCTGCTGGGCGCCTTCTCGTCGGCGTTCTTCCTGTTCGGTGCGGCGTTCGTCTACGGCGCGACCGGGTCGCTGAACCTGTCGACGATCGGGGCGTCGATCACCGACGTCGCCGGGACCGGCGGGGACACCACGCTGGCACTGATCGGTCTCGCCATGCTGGCGGTCGGCCTGCTGTTCAAAGTCGGGGCGGTGCCGTTCCATTCGTGGATCCCCGACGTGTACCAGGGTGCCCCGACCCCGGTCACCGCGTTCATGGCCTCGGCCACCAAGGTCGCCGCGTTCGGCGCGCTGCTCCGCGTCTTCTACGTCGGTTTCGGTGCGCTGCGCGACCAGTGGGCGCCGGCGCTGTGGGCGGTCGCGATCGCGTCGATGGTCATCGCGTCGGTGATGGCCGTGACCCAGAACGACGTGAAGCGAATGCTCGCCTATTCGTCGATCGCGCACGCCGGTTTCATCCTGCTCGGTCTGATCGCCTTCGACGACGCAGGTCTCGGCGCGACCCTCTTCTACCTGGCGGCCTACGCGTTCACCACGCTCGGCGCCTTCGCGATGGTGGCGGTCATCCGGGAACCCGATACGGACACGAGTACATCGGCACGCACCGCCGCGATCCACGGCACCGCGGCGACGGTCCGCAATCCGCACCTGTCCGGCCGCGAGGCCACCGACCTCACCCAGTGGTCGGGTCTGGGCCGGCGGTATCCCTTGGTCGGCGCCATGTTCGCGGTCTACCTGCTGTCCTTCGCGGGCATCCCGCTGACCAGCGGCTTCATCGCCAAGTTCGACGTCTTCGCCGCGGTTGCCGGCAACGGTGGTGGAGTCCTGGTGGTCATCGGCGTCATCAGCAGCGCGATCGCCGCCTATGTCTACATCCGCATCATCGTCGCCATGTTCTTCGACGACGTCCCCACCCGCGACGCACCGCACGTCGTGAAACCGAGCATCCTCACCACCGCGGGGATCGCGCTCTGCACGCTCGTCACGGTCGTACTCGGCATCTTCCCGCAACCGCTCCTCGATCTCGCCGACGCCGCCGCGACCTTCCTGCGCTGACCCGCTACGCAAACCCACCCTTTTTCGCCACTTCCACCACCCCGCGACCTGGTGGGTTCGTCCATCCGTGGTGGGTTTGCGGGGCCGATCGTCGTTGTCATGCCATCCTGGAACCCGTGGATCTCGTCAGGCACCTGCGATTCTTCGTCGCCGTCGCCGAGGAAGGCCACTTCGGGGACGCGGCCGCCCGACTGGAGATGACACAGCCGCCGGTCTCGCAGGGGTTGCGGCGCCTGGAGAAGGAGCTCGGGGTCCAGCTGATCCGACGCACCTCCCGTGGCGCCGAACTCACCGACGCCGGCCGTGATCTCCTACCCCGCGCACGACTCCTGATCGACGACGCCGCGCGGTTCCTCGGCGAGGCACGACGCCTTCATGACGGGTCCGAGGTGTTGCGTTGGGGTGCAGTCCCTCTCGCCGGGGCCGCCGCCGTTGCCGCTGTCGCGCAACGCCTCGGCGACGTGTCCTCCGGCCAGGAGATGGTGAGTGCCACGACGGTGGGTCTCGTCGAGCAGGTGTCGGCGGGCACCCTCGACCTCGCCATCGTCGACGCCCCCTGCGTCACCGGCACGCTCACGACCGGGCCGGTCGTCGTCTTCCGACGCCAGGTGGTCGTGCCGGCCGGTCATCCGGTCACCACCGCGACGCGGCCGCGGCTCCGCCAGCTCGCGGGACTCGACCTCTGCCACCCGCCACGAGCAGCCAACCCGCCCGCCCACGACCAGCTGATCGATCGTCTCCGCGAATCCGGACTCGACCCACACGTCCTTCCCGTCTCGTCTGCCGAGCACCTGGTGGCGGCCGTCGCCGGCGGTGGCGCATTCGGTCTGACCGCCGACGCAGAACGTCTCGCGTCACTCGATGCCGTCCGGTGCCTGCCTCTCGGGCGCGACACCACCGCACTCCGGCTTCGGGTCGTCTACCGGGAGTCAGCACTCGCCGAGGTCGCCGACGTGACGACGGCGGCACTCTGGAAGATCAGCAAGGCGTCCGGTTGAGTGCCCCGAGCACACTCCCCGACCACGTGCGGAAGCGAGTCGATCGCGACGTCGCCGAGATTCTCGCCGACGCCGGCTGTTCCGGCTGGGTACATGCCACGACGATCGGCTCACCGCAGATCGAGCACTCCTTCGACGCCGACGCGCCGGTCGTCCTGGCCTCGGTGTACAAGCTCGCCGTCCTGATCTCGTTGTGTCGCAGTGCCGATCGCGGTGACATCGACCTCGCCTCCTCGATCACGGTCGACCCGACGCGATGGGCGCAGGGCCCGACGGGACTGGCCGCCTTCCATGACCCGGTCACGCTGAGCCGGCGCGACCTCGCCACCTCGATGATGACGGTCTCCGACAACGTTGCCGCCGATGTCATCCTCGACGAGATCGGCCTCGACCGCGTCCGTGAGGATCTCGTCTCGGTCGGCGCCGACAGCACGCGGATCGTCGGCGGTGTCGCGGAATTACACGAGCGCCTTCAGCGCGAGACCGGAACCAGCACGGTGGCAGAGGCTTTCGCCGCTCTCGCCGATCCGGACAGCGACGCGTCGGTGAGTGCCTACGACGCCGCATACTCGAGTTCCTCGACGCCCCGGGACTGCACGACGCTCCTGTCCGCGGTCTGGACCGATCGCGCGGCGTCGGCGGAGATGTGCTCGTTCATCAGGGACACGATGCGCCGTCAGGTCTTCACCGCCCGCCTCGCGTCGGGTTTTCCCTTCCGGCGGGTCACCGTGGCGGGCAAGACCGGGACCCTGGTCGCGATCCGCAATGAGATCGGTGTCGTCGAGTTCCCCGGAGAACTTCCGGTCGCGGTCGCCGTCTTCACCCTGAGCGCCCGATCGGAGCTCGCTCTGCCCCACGTCGACCGGGCCATCGGCGAGGTGGCCCGGACGGTCGTGACAGAGCTCCGTGTTCCCGCCGATTAACCACTCGACCTGGCCCGATAGCGGATCACTATCGGGCCATCGCGCGCCGTGACTTTGCGTGGACGCCCCCGGATCGGTTGTCTGGCCACATGCGTCGGTGGTTGGTCGTCCTCAGTGTTCTAGCCGTGCTGGTCGGCACGTTGTCCGGGTGCTTCCTGACCCAGGACTCACCGGAAGACACCTTGCAGTCGTTCGCGGAGGCACTGCAACGGGGTGACGCCGACGCCGCCGCCGGTCTCACCGACGATCCGGCCGCGGCGCGCACGACCATCAAATCGATCTTCGACGGCATGGGTTCCACCCCGAAACTGTCGGTCACCCCCGACCTCGTCGATGACAAGAAGGTCACCGGCACTCTCGACCACCAGTGGCAGATCCGGGACACCAACGCCGCCTACCAGACGTCGGTTGTTCTCGCCGAGACGGATTCGGGTTGGCGCATCCGGTGGCAGCCCTCGGTCATGCACCGGCAACTCCGCGAGGGACAGTCCTTCTCCTACAGCGACGATCGCGCCTACCGCACTCCCGTGCTCGACACCAACGCCCGGCCGCTGATGACCTGGCAGCCGGTGGCGCTGATCGATCTCGAACGGGCACAGCTCGCGTCGGCCGGTCAGCTGGCCCGCGCACTGCGGCCGATCGAGCCGTCGATCACGACGGCGACCATCCGCAAACTGTTCGAGGGCAACAACGCCCCGAGCCAGACGGTGATCAGGTTGCGGGAAAGCGATCTCAAACGCGTCCAACGCAGTATCGGCGAGATCCCCGGTGTCACGACCACCGAGCAGGGCGCACTCCTCAGCGCGACCAAGGCACTCCACTCCCCGGCTATGGCAGGACTCGAGGACATCTGGCGCAAGGCGATCGACGCCACCGCCGGTTGGTCGATCCAGATCGTCGACCGGGACGGCGCACCAACGCATCTCGTGGACTCGGCGCAGCCCGGTCAGACGTCTCCGGTCCGCACCTCGCTCGACCGCGACATCCAGGCCCAGGCACAGCGGGCCGTCGACGGAGAACGACGCCCCGCGATGATCGTCGCGATCACCCCGTCGACCGGCGGGATCGTCGCCGTCGCCCAGAACGACGCCGCCGACAAGTCCGGCGCAGTGTCCCTCAGTGGGTTGTACCCGCCGGGATCGACCTTCAAGACCATCACCACCGCTGCGGCCCTGGCGTCGGGCGGGGTGCAGCCGACATCGCAGGTCCCGTGTCCGGGTCGCGCGACCATCGAGGGCCGGACGATCCCCAACGAGAACGACTTCGATCTCGGGACCGTCCCTCTGCCAACGGCATTCGCCCGATCGTGCAACACCTCCATGGGCGCGCTGGCCAACAAACTCCCCGCCGACGCGTTGACCTCGATGGCCCGCAAGTTCGGCATCGGCGCCGACTACACCGTGCCCGGGCTGACGACCGTGACCGGTTCTGTGCCGAAGGCCGATTCCCCCGCGCTTCGTGTCGAGAACGGCATCGGCCAGGGCACGGTCACGGTCAGCCCGTTCGGACTGGCGCTGGCCGAGGCGAGTCTCGCTCGGGGCGAGACCGTCACCCCGACGCTGGTCGAGGGACAGGCGACCACCGGTGACACCGACTCCCAGCCGATCCCCGGTGACGTTGTCCGTGCGCTGCGAAGCATGATGCGCGACACCGTCACCCGCGGAACCGCCACCGCGCTCCAAGATGTCCCCGGCCTCGGCGGCAAGACCGGCACCGCCGAGTACGGCGACAACAAGAACCCGCACGGCTGGTTCGCCGGCATCGTCGGCGACCTCGCCTTCGCGACGCTGGTCGTCGGCGGCGGGTCGTCGGGGCCCGCGGTTCAGGTCAGCGGGGAATTCCTGCGGCCGCTGACCAACTGACGGCGTCCGTCCCGCGTCGACGCCGCGCCTATCTCGCCGGCGCCAATTGCTTCGTGTACAGAGCCCTTCCCGAGGCGTCGGCGAGCTGGACGGACAGCACGCGAGTCCTTCCGTCGATCGACACCTCGCCGAAGTGTTGGTATCCCTCGGCCGGGGACACGTTCTCCTCGGTGGGCGCATGCACGAACTCGTATTTCGCGCCGAAGGTCTCGTCCAACGGGCTCTGCGGGAACGCACCCGCGTGCAGCGGCCCGGCAACGAACTCCCAGAACGGCGAGAAGTCCTTGAAAGCAGCGCGATCGGGTTCATAGGAGATCGCCGCCGTGTAGTGCACGTCTGCGGTGAGGTACACGATGTTCGGCACGGTCTTCGTCTGCGACAGGATGCGTGAGAATGCGATCTCGCGTCCGAGGGGTGCACCCGGATCACCCTGGCCCACAGCTTCCATCGCCGTCGGGCCGTTCTCGGGCGTCGTGTTCTTGTCGGCGACGACGATGCTCAGCGGGAGGTCGTTGGCAACAACCTTCCAGGTCGCCGTCGATCCCTTCAGCCCGTCGATGAGCCACTGGGTCTGTTCCGCCCCGAGTACACCGTCGCCATTGACCGTCGACCACGCATCGGGATTGGGGTCCTTGTGTGTGCGCATGTCGAGGAGGAAGACGTCGAGCAGAGGCCCGTAAGAGACCTTGCGGTACAGGCGTTTCGACCTCGACGCATCGACGGGTTGCCACTCCTGCCAGGCCTGTCGCGCATTGCGGGCCAGAACATCGACGTCGGTCTCGGTGTAACCATCGCGCCCCTGACCGGCGAGGTTCTCGCCCGGGAACCAGTTGTTGACGACCTCGTGGTCGTCCCATTGCACGAGTTGGGGCACCGACGCGGCAAACCGTCGAAAGTGCTCGTCGGTGAGGTTGTAGGCGTAATTGCCCCGGTAATCGTCAACGCTCTGGGCCACTTGCTCTTTCGCCGGGCTGGTCACGTTCCGGTAGATCATGCCGTTGTTCTGTTCCTGGGTCGCACTGATGGGCCCATCGGCGTAAATGGCATCACCGGAGTGGATGAAGAAGAGCGGGTTGCGCTCGGCCATCGTGGCGAAGATCGGCATCCCGCCGAGGTCGGGGTTGATGCCCCACCCCTGTCCCGCGACGTCACCCGACCACTGAAAGGTGATGTCTCGCGCCTGAACCGGGGCGGTGGTGAAGGTCCCGACGACCGGTTCACCGACTGCGCCGTCGTCACCTTCGAGGGTCACGCGGTAGTGAACGGTCTGCCCGGGTTCGAGGCCGGCGACACGAACGCGACCGGTGCCGTCGGTATCCGGCGTCGCCACGGGTCCGCGGATGCGTCGAGCACCCCGGAACGACTCAGACGAGGCGGTCTCGACGATCATCGCCGCCGGCCGGTCCGATCGCGCCCACACCAGTGCGCCACTGCTGGTGACCTCCCCGGTGGCGACGCCGTGGGTGAGCTTCGGACGCGACCTGATCAGACTTGCACCGGAACCCGAGTCCGGCGATCCGCATGCGGCCGCGGCCCCGGCCGGGATCAGGAGGGCCCCCGCCCCGGCGGTGCGCAGGATCGTGCGGCGGGAGAGATGCTGGGAGAGGAAGGGTGCTGAGGTCACCCGGGTCAGATTTGCGCAACGGTTCGACGCGCCGGAGAACTGCGGGTGACGCCCGGATGTCCGTCGGTCGACCTGTCGATGCGGCACGCTTGACCGGCCCATCCCGATCGGCTCAGATGAACGCATGAGCGACGAACTGTTCGAGCACGAGACCAAGACCACGCTGACCCGCGAAGAGGTGGCGCAGCGGCTCCACGACCTCGCCGATGCGATCGCCCGGCACAACGAGGTGTCGTACATCGAGAACAACAAGACCGTGCGCATCGACATCCCCGCTCAGGTGGAGCTGAAAGTCGAGTTCGAGCGCGGTGAGGACGCATCGGAGATCGAGATCGAGATCTCCTGGTAGTTCTTCTCTTCGAGAACCAAGACGCGAGCCGGTGACCGGTGGTCACCGGCTCGCGTTCTTCGCTCAGATCTGGCCGAGCTTCTCCATCACGTCGAGCGCGACATTCGCCGTCTGGAACAGTGCATTGATCTCGGCCACGGTCACGCCACGGGTTGCCGGGTTCTGCAAGCCGAAACTGTTGACGAGCGCAGCGGTCCGGGTCGACTGGAAGAGGAGCGTCGTGGCCTGGCTGTCGCCGATCAGGTCTCCGACGAACCACGCGGTGAAGAGCGGGCCGAGGTCGACACCGTAGGTGCGCTTGACGTCTTGGACGATCGTCGGGGTGGCGTCGACGAGCGCACCGCCGAAGGTGTAGAAGTCCCGGGTGTGGCCGGCCGTCGTGTCGATGTTCTCCAGGGCGTAGGGGAAGTCGACGAGGAGATGGGCGAAGATCTGCCCGAGCAGGACCCGTCCGGGACTGCGGTCGCACGCGGTCGTGAGAGCGAAGGCCTGCGCCCAATGCGGCTGCGGCTCACCGCCGGTGGCGTACTCGTGAAGGTTCCCGACGTACAGGCGGACGACCTCGACCGCGAGGTCCGACGCCCACTCCGGATGTTCATAGATTCCGGATTCGATGCTGGGTCCGACGAGGTCGAAGATGTTGTCGAAGGCGATCGGGAACGTGCCGAGATAGTTGTTCGACTTGCTGAGCTCCTTGCGCAGGTCGCTGATCGTGGAGCGCGCATCGTCGAAGGTCTTGGATCTCGGACGTGTCGGTCAGTTCCGACAGTCGCTGTTTCGTCTCAGGGGTCGAGGCGGGGGCACAGCGACTTGCGGGAGCAGCAGTGGCCGCCGGGGTCAGTACGCCGGCACCACCGACGAAGACAGCGACTGCTGCGAGGCCCGCACAGAGGGCGCGTCTGGCATTCATGCCTGCGGAGCGTAGGGAGGCCTTCAGCCAGACCAAACGGTCTGAGACGTGGTGGGCTCAGATCTTCTCACTTCGGGTAACTAGGCCCCTACAGCCGCGGGACATAAGTCCACTTATGGTCGGGACCAAGGTCCCGACGCGCGAGACGGTGGGCCGCAACTGGGGCAAATGTCCTGGTCGGAGGCGTGCCAACTCGGCCCCTGAGTCCGGTCGAGAGTGGGTCAGCGCTTCCGCGCGCGGTGTTCTTTCGTCTTCGCGATGTAGGCCGCGGCGTCCGGCGTCTTGCAGCTGGTGTCGCCGTGGTCGACGACGACGGTGCCGATCCGGGCAGCCGCAGCCAACGCCTCCGATTCGAGAGCGTCGTTCCGTACCCCGATCGCGATGAGCGCCGTGTTCATCGAGTACCGCTCGCGGTTCTGGCCGCCCGCGATGTCGCGTTCGATCCGCGAGAGCAGTTGTCGGAAGTAGGAGTCCGGCAGCTTCTTGTCCTTCGTCGCGATGGTGGCGAGGATCCCCCATCCCATCGCGGCGACGAACTCGTGGTCCGATTCGATCCAACGCTCGGCGGTGTCCTTCGCCAGCAGGGTCGACGACGCGTACCCGGACACCGCGTCGGAGAGCGTGTAGTTGTCGACGTCGTGTGCCCAGGCGTCGAGGAGCTTCGGATCGGCCTTCTCGGGATCGGCGATCATGGCGGCCAGAACGCGCGCATCGTGATTCCCGCTGGCCCACAATCCCAGAGCGAGTTCGTGGTCGGTCTTGATCCGCTTCTTGAGCTTCCCGAGCGCGGAGTAGCTGACACCGAACTGGTTGTCGCCGACCCCGTGCCGGCTGTAGGTCTTGCGTGTCTGCTCGGAACCGAGGGATTCCAGTTCCGCGAGTACGTCGTCCACCGCTGCCATGTCCGGTCTCCACTCTTCCGTTGTCATCACTGCGGTTCCGTGTCGGCGATGCCGAGTTGGCGAGCGACCTGGGGTCCACCGACCTCCCGAACGAACTCGGGATCACCACAGACCACCAGTTCATCACGGGCGCGGGACAATCCGACGTAGAGGCGTTCGCGAGACCGATCCCACGCCTTCGTCTCGTTGAGCGCCAGCACGACGACGCGTCGTTCCAGTCCCTTGAAACCGAGGACGTGACCGTAGAAGACCTGCTCACCGTCCCAGAACGACTCCCAGTACTCCCGGGTGCCCTCGGCCTGGCGTGCTTTCTGTTCGGAGTGGCGGCTCCCGGTGGTCAGCAGCGCGATGTCCTCGGGCCGCCATCCCTTGTCGAGCAGCGGGTCGATCTGGTCGTCGGCGGCGTCGAGCGCGTCGGCTGCCGCGCACGGCACGAAGGTCACGGCCGGTCCGTTGCCACCGTGCAACTGCATTCGCTGTCCCACAAGCGGTTTGAAGGTCTCGGCGATCTGCTTGGTGTTGCGGAGGTTGTGGTCGAGGACCAGCGGCACCAGGTCCACCGGCGGCGACCCCTGTCGGGCGAAGACACGCTGCGCTTCGTCGCTGAACACGTAGATGCCGCCGGACTCGGGGTCGCGCAGGCACGCGAGCATCGGTTTCCACCAGTCGTCGGCGAAGTCCTGTGCCTCGTCGACGACTATCGAGTCGAAGCGCTTTCCCGGCGGGAGCCCCTGCGCGAGCTCGTACATCTGCTGCGGAAGCTCGTGTTCCCAGAAGTCCTGCGCCGCTTGGGTTCGTTCCTGCTCGTCGGGACCGGTGGGCGCGCCCCATTCGATGCCCAGTTCATGGAACTCGCCGACATACGCGGGCCGTTCCTTGCGTGGCCACGTCTCGGTGAGTCGCCGGAGGAACGACGCCAGCCCATGCGAGTAACAGACGAAGGCAACCCGCTGACCGTCCTTGGCGAGGCGTCGTGCCTGCTCGACGGCGAGGAAGGTCTTGCCGCTGCCCGCACCGCCGCGCACCTCGACGCGACTGAGCTGGTGGATCGCACGGAGGATCACCGCCTGGTGGGAGGTGAGCGTGTCGGCGACGCTCTCGTTCTCCAGAGCACGGGCGACCACATCGCGTTGCGGTAACCCCCTGCCGCTGAGCGCGATCCGCAGCTGGATGATCCCGTCGGCGTCGATTCCCGGCCAGTCGACGTCCTTCTGCAGCAGGACATTCCGGATGAGCGGCATGAGCTTGTGGAGCTGGGTGCGGTCGACGACCTTCCATCGCGGGCACTCGGGAAGTGCGAAGCTCGAATCGACCTCCGAATGCGGGAAGACCACCACGTGATCCCATCGCACGCGCCCCTGCGTCCATCGGGGATCGTGTTCGACGAAATCACGCAGCGCGTAGCAGCCGTCCCTGACCTGTGCGACCGGGTCGATCCGCTTCGGGCCCTGCCCGACGCGCTCCTGCCACCACGATTCGCCGTCGTGCCACACCTCGCCGCCCTTGACCTCGACACACACGACCCCGGACCCTTCGATCGCGACGACGAAGTCGATCTCGTGATCCTTCGAGTGGTCGGTGACCCGCTGCCCGACGACGATCAGATCCTCGTCCAGGAGTTGTGCGTTCAGCGCGTCGAAGACGACTTCTTCGCCGGCCGCCGCGAACCGCGGGTTCTCGGGGATCACCGCAGGCATGACGGATACCGCCTTCTGTCAGCCGCACCCAGGGTGTCCGTCATGGGTCAAACCTCGCGTCGTCGATGCCTGTCTGGCGAAGGCTATCGCGCGCCGACGACACCGTCCGGAATCACACGGCGACACGTCACGAGACGGTTTCGACCCGTCCGCGACTGAGGCGTCGGCCACAGCCGGAACAATCTTCGATAGTTGCGTGTTACAACTTTCACATCTGTCCTAGTTGCAGCATTCAACAATGTGCCGTCCCGTGCGCGACCTCCGGTCAGTACGAGGACGCGTCTCGCGGAGGTATCGAAGTATGAGCGCACCCGCCACCGGGCCGGCGGACGTCGAAGACATCCCGATGACACACCGCCAGCGGATCGAGGCGCTCGTCGGCCTCCTGCTGGGTATGTTCGTCGCGTTCCTGTCGTCGACCATCGTGTCCAATGCCCTGCCCACGATCATCACCGATCTGCACGGCACACAGGACCAGTACACGTGGGTGGTCACCGCGACCCTGCTGGCGTCGACCGCCACCACGCCGATCTGGGGTAAGTTCTCGGACCTTGTCAGCAAGAAACTTCTGGTGCAGATGTCACTGGCACTCTTCACCATCGGGTCGATCCTGGCCGGTACCTCACAGTCCGTCGACATGCTGATCGGCTACCGCGTCATCCAGGGTCTCGGCCTGGGCGGCCTGCAGGCGCTGGTCGTCATCGTGGTCGCAACCATGTTCAGCCCCCGCGAACGTGGCCGCTACCAGGGGCCGATGGCCGCGGTGATGTCGCTCGCCACCGTCGCGGGTCCGCTGATCGGCGGACTGATCGTCGACACCAGCTGGCTCGGCTGGCGCTGGACCTTCTACGTCTGTGTGCCCCTCGCCGTCGTCGCCCTGATGGTCATCCAGCGCACCCTGAACCTCCCCGTGGTCCGCAAGAAGGTCAGCATCGACTACGGCGGCGCACTCCTCATCGCCTCCGGCGTCAGCACCCTGCTGATCTGGGTGACCCTCGCCGGCAAGAGCTTCGACTGGGCGTCGGGGACGTCCTACGGCCTCGTCGCGCTGGGACTGGTTCTGCTGGCCGCTGCGGTGTTCGTCGAGTCGCGCGTGAGCAGCCCGATCATCCCGCTGCACCTGTTCCGTGACCGCACGACGACGCTGGCAACGCTGGCGAGCATCGCGGTCGGTGTCGCGCTCTTCGGTGGTGCGGTGTTCCTGGGTCAGTACTTCCAGATCGCGCGCGGCTACTCGCCGACCGCGGCCGGCCTGCTGACGCTGCCGATGATCCTCGGCTCGATGGTGTCGGCCACGATCTCCGGCCAGATGATCACCCGCTTCGGACGGTGGAAGGCCTACCTGGTCGCCGGTGCGGCGTTGATGACCGTCGGCTTCGGACTGCTCGCCACGATCGACGCACACACCAACATGGTGATCCTGGGTGGATACCTGTTCGTCCTCGGTGTCGGCATGGGGATGACCATGCAGAACCTGGTGCTCGCGGTCCAGAACAACGTCAGCCCCGCCAATCTGGGTGCGGCCACCTCGACGGTCACGTTCTTCCGTTCGCTCGGCGGCGCCTCGGGCGTGTCGGTGCTGGGTGCGATCCTGTCCAACCACGTCACCGATCTCATCGCCAAGGGCCTGAGCGCGGTCGGCATCGACGCGGCACAGACCGGCGGCTCGCAGGCCGGGCTGGCGAACCTCAACGAGTTGCCCGGTCCGATCGCCGACATCGTCCGCGGCGCCTACGGTGATGGCACGGCGAGGATCTTCCTGGTCGCCGGTGTCATGGCGGCGCTCAGCCTCGTCGCCATCTGCTTCATCAAGGAGGTCGCGCTGAAGACGATGAGCAGCGATGAGGAACGGCGGGCCGAGGCCGCCGCCGCGGCACTCGCCTCGACCGAGGACACCCAGCCGCGATGAGCACGGTCGCGGTCGGGCTCGACCACAGCCCGGAGGCGGAGGCCGCCGCACGATGGGGTGCGGCGGCCGCTCTCCGACGCGGCGGGCGACTGCTGCTCGTCAGCGGATACGCACCCGCGGGTGCCGCCCAGAGCCTCGCCGAGTTCGACATCGAGAACATCCGCGACGCCGCGCTGACCCGAGCCGACGCAGTCGCCGAGGCTCTCCGCGCCCACCATCCGGACCTGCACGTGGACACCCTGGTCAAGCCCGAGCTACCGGTTCCGCTGCTACTACAGGTGTCCGAACACGTCGACCTCCTGGTGCTGGGGCATCATCGGGCGAGCTGGCTGGAACGACTCACCGCCGGAAGCGTCAGCGCGACCCTCACCGCACGGTCGAAATGCCCGGTGGTCACAGTGCCTTTCGGCAACCTGAGCTTCGACGGCCCGGTTGTCGCCGCCATCGACGTCGACGCGCCGTCGGAACACGCCATCAGCACCGCGTTCGCGCGGGCCCACGAGATCGATCAACCGGTGACCATCATCTGTGCCATCCCGGACGACGCTGCGCCAGAACAGATCTCGGATGTGTACGCGCGAGCCGACGCCCTCTTGGAGCCGTGGCGAAAGCAGTACCCCGCGCTCTCGGTCAACATCCAGCTCGTCAACGGCGATCCCCATCGATCCCTCGCCGAAGCCGTACCGCAGGCGTCTCTGCTCGTCATCACCCGCCCCCGCGCCGGAACCACCTTCCCGGTCTGGACCACCTCGGTGACCCGCGCCGCCCATCACGCCTCGCGGTACCCCATAGCCGTGATCGATCACGCTGCGTCCTGATTTTCGACAGTTCGGATCAGCGTGGCGCTGAACGCTGTCCCGCGCCCTGTTGCTCGTTAGGTTCGATGCCACCGCATCGTTCGCGAAGGAGCACCATGACCGAGACCGCCACCCGCCTCAACGACGTCGACATCGCAGCTGTCGGTCAGCTCGTCGAAGCCATCCAGGCCGACGATTCCAAGGCTCAGACGACCTGGGCGGCGCATGTTCAGTGGAACGGTGCGTTCTCGTCCGAGGCCCGTGTCCGGAACTTCTCGCCGATCGGGTCCGACGAGCCGGCTGCCCTGGGCGGCGGCGACACCGCACCCAATCCCGTCGAGCAGCTCCTCGGTGCGCTCGGCAACTGCCTGGCGGTCGGTTACGCCGCCAACGCCACGGTGGCCGGCATCGAACTCAAGGACCTCCGCATCGATCTCAAGGGCGATCTCGATCTTCGCGTCTTCCTCGGGCTCGCCGAAGGTCACGCCGGCTTCAGCTCGATCACCGCGAACGTCACCATCGACTCCGACGCCCCGCGCGAAAAGCTCGACGAACTGCATGCGAAGGTCCAGGCCAGCTCTCCCGTCGGCCACACCCTCGGCAGCGCAGTGCCGGTCGACATCGTCCTGCGCTGACTCCACGAACCTCGGGCTCGGCGACCGTTCGGCCGGGACCTGAAAGACGGTCGGCGAGTGCGCAATAGCGCGTTCGCCGACCGTTTCCTCTGTGCGGGTCTGGACCACGTTGCGATTTGTGCCGCTTTCCGCGACAAAACGCAACGTGGTCAGACGGGCGCATCCGAACCGCCACCTGCCGCCGCAAGTACATGCCCGCACACCACCACGACGGCGCTGACGATCGCGGCCAAGGCGAAGACCGACCAGAGCGCGACCTTCACCAGCAGCGCACCGACCAGGGCGCCCACCAGGATCGTGACGATCGCCGCGAGCCGGCGGTTCAGGATCGTGGCCCGGCTGGGACGGGCGAACATGTCGATCGCCCAGGCGGTGATCGTCGACGTGACGACGACGGTGGTCACGTCCGCGACCCCGATGTTGCGCGCGGCTGCGGCCTGCATGCCCATTGCGCTCGCCGTCATCACGATGGCGAACATCGCCGCCATGTGCTCGGCCGGTTGCAGCCAGACGAGGACCGAGGTGCCGGCGACCAGCGACGCCGATACCGCCAGCACGGCGGTCAATCGCGGACTCCATCCGCGACGGCCGGATCCCAGGAACAGGCTCGCGATCCCGGCGCCGACGATGAACGCGACCAGTGCCAGGGATAGCGCGAGGACCGGCAGGCCGTCGGCGCCGGCTGCACCCATCCCGAGGATCAGGACGTTGCCTGTCATGTTGCCGAGGAACACGGTGTCGAAGCCGAGGAAACCGCCCGCGTCGACCACGCCGGTCGCGAACGTCAGCACGAGCATCAAGGTGAGATTGCGCGTCGCCGCACGGTCGGCGTCGACGTCGGGGGCACGCTCACTCGTCGCCACGCGCGGCTCCTTCTCGCCCGAACTTCCGCCGGGGGGCGTTCCGCGGAACGCCGCGACCAGCGCTGTTGATCGCCCGATCGTAAGGCCGGCACCGTCTGAGTGTCCTGCGCAGCCCAATTCCCGCGTGCGTGTTTCCGTCCCGCATCGCGGGTATCGTCGCCGTGTGGCCGGAAGCGTCGACGAATCCGCGGGCGGGACAGAACGTTCCGGCGCCACACCGCTCGACAACCCGGCCCGCGCTGCCCTGACCGGCCCGCATGCGCGGTTCGCCCAGAGCGTCGGCACCGCCCTGCGGTACCACCCCGACGTGTGCCCGATGGCCGCCCTCCCCGACGACCCGACCGCCGAGGACTGGGCCGACGCCGCACGATTGGTCGGTCCGGGAGGTGCGCTGTTCCTACCGGTCGTCGCAGACACACCGCCTGTCGGCTGGCAATCGAAGATGCACCTGCCCGGGGTGCAGATGGTCGACGCCGGAGTGCTCGCGAGACCCGACGACGCCGGCATCCGACTGGCCGCCGACGACGTCCCGGAGATGACCGACCTCGTTCGCCGCACCCGTCCCGGGCCGTTTCGTAATCGCACCATAGAGATGGGCACCTACCTCGGGATTCGACGCAACGGCCGCCTGATCGCAATGGGCGGTGAACGACTCGCCCTTGGGGGGCACACCGAGATCAGCGCCGTGTGCACCGATCCCGATCACCGCGGCGAGGGCCTCGCGTCACGGCTGGTTCTCGCACTCGCACAGGGCATTCGGGACCGGGGTGCAACGCCGGTCCTGCACGCGGAGGCCACCAACGTGAACGCGATCCGCCTCTACGAGCAGCTGGGCTTCGAGGTCCGGAAGGAAGTCTTGTTCCAGGTGGTCATCGCCCCTTCGTGACGAGCCTCAGGCCGCATCACTTCGCTTGAGCGACTTCGCCAGTGGGGCGATCTCATCCAGGTAGATCGAGGCGAGGACCTCGGATTCGTCGGCCATGTTGCGGACGCGGTCGCTCTCGGCACGGTCCCACTCGGCGTCGACGACGTGCTCGAATTCGTCTATCGCACTGACCCGGTCGAGCCAGGCCTGCTTCTCCTGGCGTTGCTGGATGCGGGCGACGATCTGCTCGTAGTCGGCGAACGCCTCCAGGCGTGCGACGAGGCCGTCGAGTCGCCCGGACAGCACCCGCGACTTCTCCGT
Source organism: Gordonia sp. GN26 (assembly GCF_054823965.1). Taxonomy (NCBI): domain Bacteria; kingdom Bacillati; phylum Actinomycetota; class Actinomycetes; order Mycobacteriales; family Gordoniaceae; genus Gordonia; species Gordonia sp. GN26. The sequence goes on from NZ_JSYC01000006.1 coordinate 39,555, forward strand.
GAAGGTGGCGACCACCTCGTCGTCGACGCCGAGGTGACCCTTGGGGGAATCACCGAGAATGTCGAGCTGGTCGCGCAGGCCGGCAGCGGCGGTGGCGATCGAGGTGACCTCGCCGTCGAGATCGACGCGGACGGCATGATGGTCGAAGAAGTCCAGTTTCCAGGCCGGGTGACGGGCCACGCTGTCGGCGATCATCGCCGTCGTCCAGACGATCTGTCCGACGCGGTCGCCTCTGAGCCGGTCGAGGTCACCGCCACCCCAGATGTCGAGGGCGCGGGCGACGTGTCCGGACGTCTCGTTCGTCTCGTCGGGGAGACGGCTCTGCACGGACTGGCACAACGCCCAGCGTCGGGCCTGTGCCAACCGCATGTCGTCGGCGAGCTCCCCGAGTGGATCGGCCGAGTTCGACGCGGCGGGGTCCGCCACCGATACCGGTGAATCACCGCGGCGGGCGCGTCGCCGGGCGGAGTCGGCTCTCATCTCGCTGAACATCGCCGAGAAGGCGCCGATCGCCGTGGACATCAGCAGGACGAGCGCAACCGCGACCACCACCACGAAGACGGCCACCGCGACGAACACCATGCTTCCAGTGAACCACTCGACGCCGGTCCCGTCGCCGGTTCGAACGCAGGTCCGTGGACGCCGGGGATTGTCGGACCCGACCTCTACCGTCGACGACACACATCAGCACCAGCCGGAGGCCGCACATGTCCCCCACCGTCACCCGGAACCAGTTGGAATTCGCCTTCCCCGACGTCCACCCCGACGCCCGGTTGCACATCCGCGTGCATCGCACCCTCCGCGTTCCCGACGACGAGACCACCTACGGGCTGCCACCGAGCATCGGCTCGTTTCCGCTGATGAATGCGGAATCGGTGGCCCACAGGTCGCGCACCTGGGCCGGTTCCGACGTCCTGCTCCCGATGTGGCAGGCCGAGGCCGCGTGGTTCAGCTTCTCCTCGCCCGAGGACTACCCGTTCCTGGTCCGGATCTCCGTCGGCGGCATCAACGCGGTCACCGGAGACGACTTCTCCGACGCTGTCGACTTCCAGGGCGAGGACTACTTCGAGGTCCCCGAACAGCCTTGGCTCGACGGCTTCCGCGTGGACGAGAAGACCGTCCGGCAGTTCGTCGCGATGCCTCTCGGTGGCGGTTACACGGCCGCGGAGCAGCTCACCGGAGCCGACGACGGAAGACTACGCATCCAGGTCACGCCGCTCCGCGGGTCGGTCTGGAACGAGCGGATCGCCACTCGACGCGAAGAGCCGACTCTCGACGATCCCGACATGATGGTTTTGTGTGCAGAAGCGCCCGGGGCCACCGGTGCGATGGGCATGGGCGCCGGCGGATCGATCACGCAGTCGATCGCGACGCCGATCGAACCGCGCACCAACTGGGACACCGGCACCACCGGCGAGGCCGTCCTGCGCATCGTCAACAGCGCCGACTGGAAGGGACTGACCGGCACCGCTCCGCACCACGCTCCTCCCACGATCGAGGAGTATCTCCAGTACGGCTACCCGTGGTTCGAGTGGTACGACGACTCGCTCGCGCGGCGCGGTGACTCGAAGCTCTCCGGCCTGAAGACGGTGAAGGAGATCGGGGACTCGAAGGGCGAGTCACCCCTCCCCGACAACCCCAGCTTCGACCCGCCCGTACCGCACGTCGTCACGGCGTGATCACCCACCGACCCCGCCGGCCCGGCTTCGCCGCGGCCTTCTGAGCATCGGCAGCCTGATCGAGGGGCAGGGTCCCCTCGACCCGGATCGGCAGGTCGCCCGCCGCGGCGAGTTCGAGCAGTCGTCCGAGCCGACCGTCGGCGTGAGAGTCCACCACGTCGACGGTGATCCCACGTTCGGCGGCCGGCGCTCGACCGGGCATCACCCCGACCAACCGGCCACCGTCACGCACCAGCGCGAGTGCGGCCTCCTGCATCGCCGCGGCGTCGGCGACCGCGGGCCAGCCGCCCTGTGGCCGGTCGAGGAAGCCGGCGCCGAGGCCGCGGACGAACCCCTCGTCGGCCGGTCGGGCCAGCCCGGTGACGTCCCATCCTCGACGCCGGGCCAGGACCAGCAGGTATCCACCGACCACTCCGGCCGCCCCGGTCACGAGTAGTCGGTCGCTGCCGGGTCCGGGCTCGTCGAGCAGGTCGAGGATCTGCTCGGCGGCAAGGGCGTTGATGGCCACGGTCGATGCCGCGACGAGATCCAGGGATTCCGGTACGCCCGCCACCGCATCGACCGGGACCACGACCTCGTCCGCGTAGGCGCCGGTCGGATGGTCGAAGCCGGGCAGGACACCGGCCACCCTGGTTCCCGGGGCGAGGTCGACGCCGGCACCGGACTCGAGCACCGTGCCTGCGAAGTCCATGCCCAATCCGACGGCCGCGTCGCCGTTGATCACCCCCACCGAGTGGAAGAACCCCGACGAGACCGCGAGGTCGACCGGATTGATCGACGCAGCGGCGACCGCGACGCGCACCTCGCCGTCCGCGGGTCGCCGCACCGGGACGTCGACGATCTCGATCGAATCGGGTCCCGACGGTGCGGTCACGACGGCGGCACGAAAAGTGTCTCGATATGTGTTCATGGTGTGCTCCTTCTTGTGTGTGGCGCTCCTATGAACCACCATGAGAGAGCAACTCTCCAATGGAAAGTACGCACTTCAAAGTGCGTTACTCACCGGAACGAAAGGGTGCCGCCATGCCGACACAGACCGCGGCCGACAAACGCGCCGAGGCCCGCGCACAGTACGACGCATTCCTCGCGCAGTGCCCGAGCCGCCAGCTCCTCGACCGCATCTCCAACAAGTGGGTCGCGCTCATCCTCGCCGCACTCGGCAGCGATGGCCCCGCCCCGGGCAACGACTGTCCCGGTGGCCCGCAGACCATGCGCTATTCCCAACTGGCACAACGCCTGGCCGGGGTCAGCCAGAAGATGCTGACGCAGACGCTGCGCTCGATGGAACGCGATGGACTCCTCACGCGCACCGTGACTCCCACGGTCCCGGTCACGGTCACCTACGAACTCACCGACCTCGGACTCTCCCTGCACGGGGTCATGGCATCGATCAAGACCTGGGCCGAGGCCCACATGGACGAGGTACACGCGAGCCGCGAAAGGTACGACGCCACACATCGGTGACCCGAGCGCTCGTACGACGCCGAACTCGCTCGACCAGGTTCGATCCGACCCCAAGCAATCGCTTGGTTTGTTACGTTCAGCGACGATGGGATTCCTGAAGCAGACCACGCCGGACATCGATTTCCCGACCTGGAGCCAGGGCACGCGCGCGGAGAAGATCCGACCGATGGCGCGACACTGGGCGAGGTCGGATTCGGGACGCCGGTCGCCTTGCACCTGTTCTACGTCGGAAAGATCCTCGCCTACATCCTGATCGGCTGGGCGATCGTCATCTCGACGCCCGGCATCGACGGCTTCTTCGCGGTCACCGACTGGTACGACGAGCCGATCGTCTTCCAGAAGATCGTTCTGTACACGATGCTGTTCGAGGTCGTGGGATTCGGCTGCGGGTTCGGTCCGCTGAACAACCGCTTCTTCCCACCCTTCGGTTCGATCCTCTACTGGTTGCGCCCCAAGACCATCCGCCAGCCGCCGTGGCCGCGCATCCCGTTGACCGCGGGCGACACCCGAACCCCGGTCGACGTCGCGCTCTACGGCGCGCTGATCGTCGTCGTGCTGATCGCGCTCTTCAGCCCCGGGGCCGGCGCGGTCCCCGCTCTCGACACGACTGTCGGCGTGCTGCCGCTGTGGCAGATCTGGACGATCCTCGCGCTCCTCGCCGCGATCGGACTCCGCGACAAGACGATCTTCCTCGCGGCGCGCGGCGAGGTGTACGGGGCGCTCACGGTGACGTTCCTGTTCAGCGGCGTCGACATGATCGTCGGCGCCAAACTACTGTTCCTGTGCATCTGGCTGGGCGCGGCGACGTCGAAGCTGAACAAGCACTTCCCCTTCGTCATCGCGACGATGATGTCGAACAACCCGATCTGGCGCTCGCCGAAGATCAAACGCAAGTTCTTCGAGAACTTCCCCGACGACCTGCGTCCCGGACGACGCTCACGCTGGATCGCCCACTTCTCCACCGCCGTCGAGGGACTCGTCCCCATCGTGCTGTTCTTCTCGCACGGCGGATGGGTCGGCGGGATCGCCGCCGCGATCATGCTCGTCTTCCACTTCGGCATCTTGTCGTCGATCCCGATGGGCGTCCCGCTGGAGTGGAACGTCTTCATGATGTTCGGCATCCTGGCGATCTTCGTCGGACACCCCGGCATCGGCCTCACCGATCTCGAATCCCCGTGGCCCATCCTGCTGTTCGCGGTGTCGGCGACGACCGTCGTCGTCGGGAACCTGATGCCGCGCAAGGTGTCGTTTCTGCCGGGCATGCGGTACTACGCGGGCAACTGGGACACCGGGTTGTGGTGCATCAAACCGTCGGCGTCGGCGAAGATCGAGGCGGGCATCGTCGCCATCGCATCGATGCCCGCCGCACAGCTCGAACGTTTCTACGGCAGCCCCGAAGCCGCGCAGATCCCGCTCTACATGGGGTATGCGTTCCGCTCCTTCAACAGTCACGGCCGGGCGTTGTTCACGCTCGCTCATCGTGCTATGGCCGGCACCCCCGAGGAGCAGTACGTGCTCACCGACGGCGAGCGGATCTGCAGTACCGCCATGGGTTGGAACTTCGGCGATGGTCACCTCTCGAACGAACAGCTGATCGAATCACTGCAGCGGCGTTGCCATTTCGAGCCCGGTGAGGTTCGGATCGTCCTGCTCGACGCCCAGCCGATCCATCGCCAGACCCAGGAATACCGCCTGATCGATCCGGCGACCGGCGTCTTCGAACGCGGGTATGTCCGGGTCGCCGACCTCGTCACCCGCCAACCCTGGGACGACGAGGTCCCGACGACGGTGACGTGGCGCGCCGACGGAAGCCACACCGGGGTGCACAGCTAGATCGAGGCCAGGTAACTGTGGACGAAGGTCACCGCCATAGCCCCTTCACCCACGGCGGATGCCACACGCTTCACCGAGTTCCGGCGGACGTCGCCGGCCGCGAAGAACCCGGGGACCGACGTCTCCATGTAGTACGGCGCGCGCTCGAGCGGCCAGTGCGCCTCGTGGTGGGTGCGCACGAGATCGGGCCCGGTGATGAGGAATCCGTGATCGTCGCGCACCAGCGGGGTGCCGGCGGCCCATTCGGTGGCGGGGTCGCCGCCGATGCAGACGAACAACCGTTCCGTGTCGGCATCCTCGACGACGCCGGTAGCGGTGTCCTCGAGACGGATCGACGTCAGCCCCTGTGCTCCGTCAAGGCCGATCACCCGGGTGTTCGTCCTGATCTCGACATTGGGTTGCCGCACGACCCGCTCCTCGAGATAGGCCGACAGGGTCGCCGACAGGGACGGCCCGCGGACCAGCATGGTGACGTGCTTGGCGTACGCCGACAGGTTCATCACCGCCTGGCCGGCGGAGTTGCCGCCGCCGACGACGAACACCTCGAGGTCAGAGCACGTCGACGCCTCGCTGGTCCCCGCCCCGTAGAACAGGCCGCAGCCCATATAGCGCTCTTCGTCGGGGATTCCGAGGCGTCGCCACTCGACTCCGGTGGTGCACACCGCAGTCCGTGAGACGACGGTCGTGCCGTCGTTCAGGGTCGTGTACACCCGATCGTCGGCGAAGCGGGTCTGCATCCCGTCGCGCATGAGGAGGAGATCGGCGCCAAACGAGACCGCCTGCTGGCGGGCACGTTCGGTCAGTTCGCCACCGGGGATGCCCTTCGGGAAGCCGAGGTAGTTCTCGATGAGGCTGCTGTAACCGGCCTGCCCGCCGACGACCTCGCGCTCCAGGACGGCCACGCTCAGCCCTTCCGACGCCGCGTAGACCGCGGCGGACAGACCCGCCGGGCCGGCCCCGTAGATCGCGACGTCGTACTCCTGCAGCTTCGGTTCGCGGACCCACCCGAGCCGGTCCGCCAGTTCGGTGACCGTCGGCGAGTGCAACCGCGAACCGTTGCACAGATCGACGATCGGGAGGTCCGTCTCGTCGAGCGGAAGACCGAAGTGCTGCGTGCAGTCGACGTCGGTGTCGATCGGGATCCATTGGAAGTGGACGACGCTCCGGCTGAGGAAGTCGCGTAGCTCGAACGCTCGCCGGCTCTGGCTGCGGCCGTAGACGCTGACGAGGTCGGTGGCGTGCGAGTTCATGGTGGTGGACATTGAGGGGCTCCGTGGTTCGTGATGTGCGGTGGTCGAGGTTCTCTCGGGAGTCAGCCCCTCTCTCGCAGTGCCACTGCGGAGTCGTGAATCGGTTACTTCCAAGACTCGTCCGATGCGGGGCCGATGTCGTCGATGCTGACCGCCAACCCGACCGGAGGCTGACCGGTGGACGGGGCTACCGGCTAGCCGGTATCGCGGCTCCCCCGAACGATCGACAACGGCGTGTCCGAGGTGCGGAGGTTCGCCGGTTGCGCCATGATCGGAGACACGACGAGATCGTGGTCGGGGACCCGATCGTCGTTCGCGCCGGATCGGCGCCTGGTCCAGCGTGTGTGCGCCCGCCCGCCAGAATCCTCAATCACGTTGTTGGTCAATGTTTTTCCGCCGCGTCGAGGTGCAGAACCATTCCTCATCGGTCACACTGTGAGAACGCAGTCCGTCGCCGAGAGGGGTCAGAAGTGACCAGAACCTTCGATGCATCCACCTGGGGAGCCCAGCTCGACGCCGCCGGGGACGACATCCTCGCGGGCGAGCTCTCGTTGCGAGAAGAATCCCTTCGACGCAAGGTCGCCTTCTATCTCGACGCCGACGGACTGCCCGTGAGCCAGTCCTCGTGCGAGCCGTCGGAGTGGTACCCGACGCTGGTGACCCGCATGACCTCGGTGGTCGTCTCCCACGGACGCGCGGTCGTCGCCATCGACGCGGCGCTTCCCCTCCACTCGTCGATCCTCGACGTCGCGTTCCCCGGGGCCGGCTCGACAGGGCCGATGCTCGACATCACCGTCGTCGACCTGTCCCGGCACCGCCGAACACTCCACGCCCAGATCCCGTCTCACCTGGTTGTGACCGGCACCATCGCGGTGGCACTGTCTCCCGTCGCGGCGAGACAGCAGAGCACCGCACAGGTGAACCGGACCGCGATCGGCTGACCGGACGGCCTCAGCGGTCGAGAACCGTGGGGCCGAGGAACTCGCAGACCTTGAGGGCCAGGGCGAGGTCGAGGCGGTCGCGGTCGCGCGGCACCTCGGCCAGCGCCTTCCCGACCCGGTACTTCACCGTGTTGCGGTGCAGGTTCAGCCGTTCGGCGGTGTGGAGGTGACTCTCCTTCGTGGCGAAGTACACCGACAGCGTCTCGCGCAGCATCGCCGCGTTCGGGGTGTCCTCCGCGAGCCCGCCCAGCACCTCGTGGACCCAGGCCCGCGTCGAATCCAGTTCGCGGGCAAGCAGAGACACGACGGCGACGCCCCGGTCGCCGAAGCCGACGACCTGGCCCGCCGAACTCCCCGGCGTCGTCGCGACCGAATAGGCGGCACGGGCCTGTTCGTGCGTGCGTCGGAAGCCGCGGGCACCCGATGCGGGGAGTCCCCACGCCACCCTGACTCCCGTCGGTATCGAGGCCTGCGCGAGGTTGTCCTCCCCGCCGCGAACCCCCAGCGGAATCCAGGCCCACACGGTCGACCGGTCGATGGCGGTGACGATCGGGTCCCCTCCCCCGCCTATCTGTACGGCCAGGTCGCGCGCCACGTGGGTGAGCACGCCCAGCCCGCGCGGGTCGTCGTCGGCCGACCACACGATGAGCGCCAGATGCCGCCGCTCCAGGCGGTATCCGGTCTCGCTCTCGAAGTCGCGGTCGTCGGCGTCGAGGCTGTCGAGGAACGTGTGGATGGCGGCCGACTGCACGTTGCCCTCGACGCCCAGCCACCGGCGGCGCTCGTCCTCGTAGGCCTCGAACACGTAGAGCGTTATCCAGTCGATGTAACCGAAGACGACGTCGGAGATGTGTCGGGTCAGTGCCATCGACGCTCCGGCGTCGAGGTCGAGTTCTTCCACCAACCGGTAGCAGCGGTGCATCACATTGTTCTGACCCAGGTGATACGCGCGGACGAGCGAATTCGACGGCACGTCACGCTGCGCCAGCCGAAGCGCGTATTCCACTGCTGCAGTGGCGGGTTGGAGATGCTCGATGGGAATGTCGTTGGCGAGTACGTGAATGATCGTCGACACGTTACCGTGGACGCTGGCCTCGAGGAGCTCGACGAGTTTCGGGTCGGTGTCGAGCTGATCGATGCCCGTCATCATCGAGCTCAGTTCGGCGACGATCTCGGGTTCGCTCTCCCGCAACATCTTCGCCACCAGCGCCGCATGTTCGAGGAGCTCGGAACCGGCGGCGGCGGGCACCCCGGCCAGCCGGTCGCGGGCGGCGTCACCGGCGGCCGTCGACATCGACCGGAAGGAACCCGAACCGGTCACCGCACCGAACCCTTTCGGCGGTGCCGTAGCGCCGACTCGGCGGCGTGGTAGCCGCACAACCCGTGCACACCGGCGCCCGGCGGGCTCGCCTGCGAGCAGATGTACACGCCCGGAACGCCTGTCGAGTACGGATCGACCGCGAGGCGGGGTCGCAGGACCATCTGCAGGCCGTCGTTCGCGCCGCCGATGATGTCGCCGGCCGCGAAGTTGGCGTTGCCCTGGTGCAGCGACTCGGTGCCCATACTCGTCGTGGCGACGATGCGGTCGCGGAAGCCCGGCGCGAACCTCTCGATCTGCGCCACGATCTGATCGGTGGCGTCGCCGTCGAAGCCCCGTGGGACGTGCGCGTAGGCGTAGATCGGGTTGATGCCGCCCGCGCTCCTGCTCGGATCGGCGACATACTGCTGACCGAGCAGGACGAAGGGCCGGGACGGCATGACCCCCGCGGCGCGCTGCTTCTCCGTGTACGCGACCTCGTCGAAATCGCCGCCGAGGTGGACGGTTCCGGCCCGCACGCAATCCGGATTGGTCCACGGGATGTCGCCGTCGATGGCGAAATCGACCTTGAAAGCCGACGACCCGACTCGGTACCGCCGGTAAGAACGGCGAACTCGCGCAGGCATGGCGTCACCGTAGATCGAGAGCACTTGTGCGGGCGACAGATCCAGCAGGACGAGGTCGGCCGGCGGGATGTCCGCACGGGAGCTGACCCGGACTCCGGTCTCGATCTTGCCGCCGGCGTCGAGCAGCGCCGCCGACACCGCCGCGATGATGGCGCCGGAACCGCCCTCGGCAACCGGCCACCCGTATCGATGCCCGCTTGCGGCGATCATCAGACCGAGTGAAGCCGTCAACGGCCGGTCGAGACGGGAGAACAGATGCGCGGCGATGCCGCCGTAGAGCGCACGCGCCCGGTCGGTTCGGAACCACCGCGCGAGCACGGTCGCCGGCAGCACCGCGCGAGGACCGAAGCTCGCCAGACGGATCGGGTGCCCGGGGACGTTGACGATCGGCCGGAGCAGGTCCTCGCCGAGGTCGTCGAAGTGTTCGGCCAGATCGCCGAACAGCGACTGCCAGCGGCTGCCGTCGGAACCGAGGCCGGCGGCGGTCTCGGTGATCGACTGGTACAGCAGCGCGGCGTCACCGGAATCGAGCGGGTGGGCGCAGTCGATCTCCGGCCACTTCCACACCAGCCCGTACTTCTCGAGCCCGACCTCGGCCCAGAACGGCGACCCCACTCCGAGCGGATGGAACGCCGAACAGTGGTCGTGGATGACGCCCGGGACGGTCAGTTCGCCGGACCGTGCGCCACCCCCGACCGTGTCGGCGGCTTCCAGTACCGTCACCTGCACCCCGTTGCGGGCCAGGTGCAGGGCGGCGGCGAGCCCGTTGGGCCCGCCGCCGACCACGACAGCAGTGGTCACTGCTGCACCTGGTCTGTCGCCGGTACGGGCGACGTGCCGCGGTCGTTGCGGCGCATCTGCGGTTCACGCACCACCTCAGGATCGGTGACCGCGCGACGGGCGTCAACGTCGAGCGTCCACTCGACCTCGAACGGGATCGGCCCGTTCGGCAGCCAGGGCTGTTCGTTGATCGCGTCGACGACCCGGTAGGTGCCGGTCTCGATGACACCCAGCGCGGCGTCGATCACCTTGTAGCTCTGCGTGCCCTTGTGGATCGGTTGCGACTCGATCCACGCGACGGTGAACTCACCCGGCGCGAAGTTGCAGCGTCGCTGCAGGGCGGCGATCAGCTTCTCGTCGTGGAGGTGTCCGTCGCCGAAGTTGAAGGCCACCAGCGAGTTACAGGAGAACTCTGCCTCCCGCAGGGTGTAGGTGTCGATGTCGGAACCGAGGTGACGCATCATCAGCGAGTACAGCGCGCGTCCCTGGCTGTGCAGCGACCGCCAGGCGAGCAACTGGTGCATCACCACATCGGCGACCTCGGGCGGGTACGACTCGAGCAGCTGCGTGCGGGTGTTCTTGGCCGGCCGCACGACGTGCTTGTCGAGTTTCTCCTCGGCGCCCGGCGCGAACGCCCAGGTCGCCGACGCCCAGTTGCCGGCGTACTGACGCATCGACGGCAGGAAGGAGACGAGGTCGGGCCGCAGGTTGCCCAGGACCGGGAAGAAGCAGAGCGCCGCGACGATCAGCACCAGGCCCCACGGGGTCGACGTGTCGGTGAGGGCGTAACCGTCCCAAGCCGGGAACCCGAGGAACAGGAACACCGACGCGTAGGCGAACAGCATGTTCCATTCGAGGGGGACGGCCAGCGGGAACGTCGACAGGATGAAGAGGTGGAAGCACACCATCAGCACGACCGCGGCCACGGTGAGGGTCTTGTTGGTGGAGAACAGCAGCACCAGGGGCGTGACGATCTCGACGATGGTGCCCAGCACATGTCCGACACCGCCGGCCAGCTTCGACGGCCGCATGTCCTCAGGGAAGTTGCGGTAATGCGAACGCTTGACGGTCTTGCTCGGCAGCCACGGGGTGTTCGACAGCATCGGCGGGATCACCATCGAGAAGTGGTGGCCCATCTTGGAGATGCCGGCACCGACCCAGACGGTCACGATCAGCAGCTTGAGCGCGAGGATCATGTCCACGAACGGCAGGATTCCGAAGAAGATCATGGCGGGCAGATACTGCTCGGATCGTCCGGCCAGGAAGATGACCTTGTCCCGTAGTCCCATCACGACGATCAGGGCGATCAGCGGGTACATCAGGGTCGGGTTGACCAGGCCCTGGTTGTCGGCCATCGCGGCGTCGAGCGAGTTCGAGGTGACACCCGGAAGTGCGATCGCCACAACGAGATTCGTCAGGATGAGCGCATAGATCGCGACGTCGAAGGGGGAGCGGGAATCACCCTTGGTGAAGGGCACCTTGTCGGGCCACGGTGGGAGCCGAATCGTCTTGGGGCGCAACCAGTAGAGGAGGCCGCCGGTCATCGGCTTGAAGTGGCCGGCCAGCGGACCCCAGGAGCCGCCGATGCCGAGGATCTCCACCAGCACCGTCCACAGGATCGCCTTCTGGTAGACGATGGGCTGGTTCCACCACTCGGTGACGTGCAGTGGGTTGAGCCCGGACGTGAGGGTCGCGATGGTGATCCCCACGCCGACGTAGAAGACGAAGACCTTCGCCAGATAGATGATGTGCACCATCTTCGGTGTGCCGAATCCGTAATCGGCCCAATGGGCGCCGAGTGTGCGGATGCGGTCGAAGAACGGTCTCTGGAGGAATGTCTCCGGGTCCACTTGCGGGAAATCGGGTTGGGTGAGTCCCATTGCTGTGCACTCCTTCTTGCGGTGGCCGGCACCGGTTTCGGGCGTCGCGGGGGTCCGCGGCGCGTGGGGTATCGCCTCGGCAGCCCGACGGCTGCGAGTTGGTGGAGCGTTCGGGGTCGTTCAGATGGTTGCCGGGCTGCGCAACTCGTTGCGCAGGGTCGGCTTGTCGATCTTGCCGACGGGATTGCGCGGCAGTGCCTCGACGACGTGGATCACGCTGGGCTGCTTGACCTTCGCGAGCCGGTCGGCGATGTGGGCGGTGAGTTCCTCGGCGGACGGGCTGCGGTCCGGGTAGGCGACCACGAAGGCGACCGGCAGCTCGCCGTAGAGCTCGTCGGGGGCGCCGACGACGGCGCATTCGAGGACGTCGGGGTGGGTGGCGAGCGCGTTCTCGATCTCCTTCGGGTAGATGTTCTCGCCACCGCGGATGATCATGTCCTTGATCCGGTCGACGAGGGTCAGGTAGCCGTCGGAGTCGAGGCGGCCGACGTCACCGGTGTGCAACCGGCCGTCGACGACCGTCGACGCAGTGGCGTCGGGACGATTCAGATAGCCGCGCATGACATTCGGGCCGCTGATGACAACCTCGCCGATCTCACCGACCGGCACCTCGGATCCCGTGGCGTCGACGATGACGATGTGCTGGCCCGGAAGCGCAGGCCCGACCGTGCCGAGTTTGCGCACTCCGTCGACCGGGTTGCAGGCAGACGCACACGTGCCCTCGGTGAGCCCGTAACCCTCGACGATCGGGATGCCGAAGGCCTGTTCGACACGGTCGAGCAGTTCCTTGGAGATCGGGGCAGCGCCGCAGACCGCGAATCGCAGCGACGCGGTGGCATCCGGGGTGAGGCCGGGCTGCGAGACGAGGAGTGCGTAGATGGTCGGAACCGCAGAGAAGTACGTCGGTCTCAGTCGCGCGACGTCGTCGAAGAATCGGCTGGGCGAGAACTTGCCGGTGATGCTCAATTGCCCGCCGACGAGCATCGGCGCCAGGAAGCTCACGCAGATGGCGTTGACGTGGAACAGCGGCAACACGAGAAGGGCATGGTCCCGATCGGTGAGCGAGAAGTGCTGCGCCATCGACGATCCCATGTGGTGCAGGTTCCCGTGGCAGAGGCGCACCCCCTTGGGGCGGCCGGTCGAGCCGGACGTGTAGATGAGCAGGGCGTCGTCGTCGAAGCTCGGCGCGGCCGGGGCCCGCCAGCGCGGGTTCGGCGAGGTGGCGAGATCGTCGACGGGGAGGAAGTCGCGATGGGCATCGGTGCCGCCGGCGGTCACTCCGACGACGAGGCGTGCACCCGAGTCCGCGAGCTGGTACTCGGCCTCGTCGGGTGTGAAGGCGGGATTGACGGGCGTGGCGACCGCCCCGAGTCGCCAGGCCGCCATCAACGTGATCAGTAGTTCGACGCGGTTCGGCAGGAAGGTCGCCACCACGTCACCCCGTCCGACACCTCGAGCGGCGAACTGCTCGGCCGCGGCGTCGACACGTTCGGCGAAGGCCGCGTAGTCGAGTGCGGTCACGTCGTCGCGTACGCACGGTGCGTCGCCACGATTTGTCAGGTCCCACGCGAAATAGGAACTGGTCACGGTAGGTCCTCCCCAGGCAGTCGACGTTTGTCCTCCGGCATGTGATCCAGAACACTAAGCAACCGCACAGTGATCTGGAACGGCCCCGGAGGCCAGACTTGGGAGGGGCGTTTGTGCTCGGAGCACAAATGCATCCCGCGTGACCGCGACCGACCGTCGAGGTGTCAGCCGTCGACGTCGGTCAGGAAATCGTCGATCGCCTGCGCCAAGCGGTCCGGCGCCTCGAGCGCGACATGATGCCCGACGCCGTCGAACTCGATCGTCGAGACGGGCCCTGCGGAGATCTGAGCCAGTGTCCGAGCGGTGAACGGGCCACCGTAGGTTCCCACCGCGAGCATCGGCATGGTCAACGACACCACCGCCTTGGCCCGGAACTCATCACCCTCGGAGAGCATGGATCGATACAGGCCTGCCGCTCCTCGCCAGCCACCTTCTCGCGCGAACACCCGCACGAACTCGTCGAGATCGGCTTCGTCGACCGCCCCCTCGACACGCGTCATCGTCGGAAACGCCCAGTCGCCGAGGACTTTCCGTTCCCGCCCGGCGAACAGCAGATCGGCGATCCCCGGTGCGGCCAACGCACCGATGTGCCACGATCCCCCGTGGACGACATCGGCGAACCCTTCGAGACCGAACCCGGCGAGCCCCATCTCCACCCCGATCAGGCTCCGCACGAGTTCGGGATGCGCGGAGGCGAGCCGATAGACCGAGCCGCCCGAGATGTCCTGCGCCAGAACATGCATGGGACCAACAGCGAGGTACCGGATGAGCTGATGTAGATCATCCGCCGCCATGGCACCACCGAAGCCTTCGCCCGCGACCGCAGAGTCACCGAAACCGCGCAGATCGACGGCGAACACCTGGTGGTTCTTCGCCAACAATGGGATCAATCGGTGGAATGTCCACCACGACTCCGGGAATCCGTGGACGAGCAGGATGGGCGAACCACCGCTCCCCGCCGAGACATAGTGCAGCGACGTCCCGTTCACGTACGCGACGTGGTGTTCCACCTCGGGGATCGTCGCCCTGGTTGTACTACGCGCTTCCACACTCATGACCATTCCCTCGTTCTGTCAACCTGGTTGTCAATACGGTAGATTTCTGTCAACCTGGTTGTCAACAGCCGAGGCGGTCGGTAACCTCCGGTCGTGGATGTTTCCCGCGGGGCCCAGTTCGCCCGCTTGCTGCTCGAGACCTTCGATGCGATGACGCGCGAGGTCGTCGAAGAACTGGCCGACGCCGGGCACCCGGGCCTCACCGTGACCAACGAACTCGCCATGGAGGCCATCGACGACGGAGCGGGCAACGCGGCATCTCTCGCCCGGCGCCTGGGCGTCTCGCGTCAGGCCGCCGCGAAGACGATCACCGCGCTGGAAGGGTTGGGTTACGTCGAACGCGCCGCGGACGCCGACGACGCCCGGCGCAAGAGTTTGCGCATCACCGCCCGCGGACGCGAGGCCATCAGAGTCGGAAGCGCGGCCTTCGACCGCATTCGCGTGCGGTGGGAGGCGGCACTCGGCGCGGACCGGGTCGCCGAGACCGAGGATGCCCTCAGATTTCTCCGCGACGGGGTCCCCGAAGAGAAATGACCCCCCATCCGTGAGGACGGGGGGTCATCTCTGGCGGTGGCGGAGGGATTTGAACCCTCGGTACGGGGTTACCGCACACAGCATTTCGAGTGCTGCACCTTCGGCCGCTCGGACACGCCACCGCGAAAGACTGTACCGCAGCAGGGCTGTGAGTCTTAAATCAGCTGGTCAGAGCCATAAAACCGGGTGCAGCGGGCACCTCAGTGGCCGGTGAGCTTGTCCTTGACGTCGTCGACCTTGCCCTTGACGGCGTCGGCGGCCTCGCTGATCTTCTGCTTGCCCTGGGCCTGGGCCTTGTCGCCCTTGCCCTCGTTCTTCAGATCCTGATCGTCGGTGAGGCTGCCGGCAGCTTCCTTGCCACGGCCCTTCAGCTCTTCGGCTTTGTTCTTGGCGTCGTCAGTGGTTCCCATGAAGCCTCCTCGGTGAGGTTCGGCGCGGCCCGGTGCCGGCCGAGGTGGAAGAACTCGGCGACCGTCGCGCCAGTGGCTCGACGCAGGGGTCGTCAGGAGCTGACTCCTGGTTTCCACGGTGCCACAGACGCTCACCGACCTGCAGAAATTGCAGGTCAGAGGGCGATCAGCGGTTGCCGAACTTCTGGGCGACCTCGGTGATCTTGTCCTTGGCCGTGGTCACGGCGTCCTGGACCTTCTCGTTCTCGGCGAGTTCGCTCAGCTTGTCCTTGGCGGTGCCGAGCGCATCCTGGACCTGCTTGCTCTCGACGAACTCGTCGATCTTGTCGCGGGCGGTGCCCAGTGCTTCCTGCACCTTGCCGCTCTCGGCCAGTTCGTTGATCTTGGACTTGGCGGTGTCGAAGGCTGCGGTGACCTTGTCGGCCGGGTCGGACATGGCTACTCCTCGAGATCTGATGGGACTACCTGTCCAATCTGCCAGAGCAGCACGACACCGACCATCGGTCGCGACCCTGATATCTCCCCGATCTTTTTGTGCCCGATTCGGCAGTCGGCCTCAGCGCTCGCGTTTGGCCGCGAAGAAGTCGACCATCAGCGCCCGGCACTCGTCCTCGAGGACGCCGCCCTTCACCTGGGGGCGATGTGTGAGGCGCGGGTCGCGTACGACGTCCCACAGGGATCCGACCGCGCCGGTCTTGGGCTCCCACGCCCCGAAGACGAGCGCGTCGACGCGGGAGAGCGTGATCGCGCCGGCGCACATCGTGCACGGCTCGACGGTCACCGCGATCGTGCACCCGGGGAGTCGCCAGCCGTCACCGAACGCCTGAGCGGCAGCACGGAGGGCGAGCACCTCGGCGTGTGCGGTCGGGTCACCGTCAGCTTCGCGGCGATTTGCCGCGCGCGCGAGCTCGACACCCTCGGGGTCAAAGACCACGGCACCGATCGGGACGTCGTCGGTTCCCGACAACGATGCGGCGTCGAGTGCCGCGCGGACCATGCTCTCCCAGGCGGGCGCGCTCATCGGGCGCCGGTCAGTGTCCGAGAGAGTCGAGAACCTTGCCCAGCTCGTCGGCGAAGCCGAGTCGGGCGGCGATCATGCCGAGCTGCTCGTCGGCGTAGAGGTCGGTGTCGCCGACGATGATGCTCATCACCGCGTCGGGCAGGCCCAGGTCGGCCAGGACGGCGAGGTCGCCTTCCTCCCACGGGTCGATGGTGTCGAGCTCGTCCGGGTCGATGTCCGGGACGTCGAGGTTCAGGGCGTCGAGGACGTCGGCCGCGACGTCGTAGTCGATCGCCGCGGTCGCATCGGAGAGCAGCATACGAGCGCCCGCCGGCGCGGGACGGATGACGATGAAGAACTCGTCGTCGACGTCGAGCAGGCCGAAGACCGCACCGGCGGAACGGAGCTCACGAAGTTGTCTTTCGGCGTCCTCGAGATCGGTGAGCGCCGACGGCTTGAGCGCAGAGACCTTCCATCCGCTCTCGTCACGGACCACCGCAACGGCGAAACCGTCGATGTCGTCGTCCACGTCTTGCGCGTTCGACCCCGACTTCCCAAATCCGGCACCGGCCATGGAGAAACCGTAGCCGCTATCACCGGCAGTCCCAAGTCCCGGGACGGGCATCGATCAAGGTATGGGAACGTTGTCAGCGTGACTGCTGACTCGTCGTCCTCGCGTTCTGCGCCCACGACGCCGGTGTGCGTGTTGGGTCTGGGTCTGATCGGTGGCTCGCTGCTGCGCGTCCTGCACGACGCCGGCCACGAAACGTTCGGCTACAACCGATCGTCGGCGACCGTCGACGCAGCGACCGCCGACGGTTACCAGGCGTCGACGGACCTCGTCGCCACCCTGCGCCGGGCGGCCGAGACGGATGCCGTTGTGGTGCTGGCGACGCCGGTCACGACGATCGAACCGATCGTCGCGGCCATCGCCGAACATGCGCCCGGCGCGTTGCTCACCGACGTCATCAGCGTCAAGCAGGAAGTCGAGAAGGTGATCGCCCGTGCGCATCCCGGTGCGCGCTACGTCGGCGGTCATCCGATGGCCGGGACGAGCCGATCCGGCTGGTCGGCGACCGATCCGACACTGTTCCGCGGAGCGATGTGGGCGGTCACCACGACCGACCACAGCAACGCCGACGACTGGCTGGCCGTCGCGTCGATCGCCCGGCTGGCGGGCTCGCAGGTGGTGCCGGTGGCGCCCGACGCCCATGATCGTGCCGTTGCCGCGATCTCGCACATGCCGCATCTCACGGCGGCCGCGACCGCCGCGGTCGGCGCCGGCGAGAGCGACCTCGCCCTGCGTCTGGCGGCCGGCAGTTTCCGCGACGGGACCCGAGTCGCCGGAACCGCCCCCGCGCTGCAGCGGGCGATGATCGAGGCCAACGGCGTCGCCGTCCTGAACGTGCTCAGCGAGACCATCGACCGGCTGATCGCCGCGCGCGACGAGCTGCGCGACCACGGGACCACGGAGATCCTGATCGACGACGGGCATCGCGCACGCGTCGCATACGAACGACTGCACGAGGGCGAGCCGGAACCGATCAGCGGGGTGACCATCGGCGAGCCGGGCTGGCAGGAGGAACTCCGCCGCCAGGCCCACCAGGGCCGGGTCTGGGTGGGTTAGTCAGACCCTGCGGGCGAGTCCCGGGTAGTCGGCGACGAAACCGTTCTCGTCGAGGGTGATCGTGGTGGTCGCGAGCGGCGACACGAGGTCGATGCCGGTCGCGGTGGCGGTGTAGGACATCGTCGCCGCCTTGACCTCGCCGCTCGGCAGGTACATGTACACGACCGGGACGTCGACGGCCCCGTCTGCCGCGGTCAGCGCCTTGCGGCGCAGCGGGAGCGCGTTGAACATCGGCGACAGGGCGAGGTCGACGTCCTCGGCACCGTCGAAGTCCGACTGGATGATCTCGCCGTCGGGACGCCGGATGAGCCAAGTGCCCTCGTTGTCGCGGGTGATGCCGAATTGGGTCTCCCCCGCTTCGCAGATGAGGTGCACGGTGAGGCGTTTGGTGACGCCGGACTCCGTGGTCTGCAACTCGTACGACGCCGAGAAGGCCTCGTGGTCGTCGGTCTCGGCGGCGATGATCCGGCCGTAGGCCTTCACGCGCGAGCCGGAGACCACCAGGCGCACCTGTTCGAGCCGATCGGTGTCCTCACCACGCCACGTCAGCACTGTCTTGAACTCGTCCGTGGAGGCGGAGGACTGCCCACTGTCGGGGGCTGTCTGCGGGGAACTCACACGACTACGGTAGCGAGCCGACGGGCCGATCACACATCGGACGTGCTGGTCACTCCATCAGGTGGACGACCACGGAGACGCCCGTCACGGCCGGTCAGGCAATACAGGAGGCGGTGCGGCGGGCCGACGACGCCGTCACGGTGTCCTCGACGACCACCTCACCGTCGACAGTGATCGAACACTTGGCACCGCTCCCCGTCCCGGCGATCACGAGCAGGCGCAACGGATTGTCGCCGCCGGTGAACTCGACACTCCACGGATTCGACGGCGCGAACTCCGACCGCAGGCCCATCGAGTCGACGTAGAGGATGGTCGCCTGACCGTCGATGGCGACCTCGTAGGTCACCGGCTTGTCCTGCGGGTTGACGCGCTGGTCGGGTCCGCCGGGCGCCGACCGGCCGGGCCCCTCGGGGGTCAACCGCGGCGGTTCGAACGTGCGCGGAAGCGGGACCGTGTCGATCGTGGTGGGCGGGTCGGCGAGCGGCGGCTCGGTGGGCTCGTTCCGGAACATGCCGCTGAACCCGACTATCGCCACTGCGACCAGCACGACGAGTCCGAGGCAGACGATGAGCGACGTGGTGGACACCTTCGGGATGCGGGCCTCGTCGTCCGCCCCGGGTGCCGACTCGGCGGCGGCGCGGGCCTGTTCGCGCTCGGCCTGCTCGGCGATCCGGAGTTCGGTGTTCGTCGGCTGGCCGGGGGTGAACAGGGCGGTGCCGTCCGGGGCGTAACCGAGCGGCGGATACAGCTGCGGCGACACGGGTGTCTGCGTGTACGGGTCGTCGCCACGATCCCGCGGGTCGCGGGCGTCGCGGTTCGGCCCGCTGTACGGCTGTCCCATCGTCGGCCTCCGGTCGAAGTGTCGTCTGTCTTCGACCTTACGGCGGGTCGTGGTTCCGGTGACCCCGCGCGGTCCGGAAAAACAGGTCACGCGAGGCTCAGCACATAGCAAACCGGTTGACCGGATCAGATCGAAGGCGGCACTTGAGGCTTGGTGTCACTGCGGAATCCACGTCGACCGACGCCGCGCTGCCGCCCCTACCCCCATACCCGGGGGCGGCAGCCCCCTGACAGGCCCCACCGAAATCGTTCAACGAGTGAACTGATGACACCTTCACACATCTGGAAACACCGTGCAACAGATACGGTCGGCGCGTCTGAATCCAGAACGCACCAGGTGTCCGAATGTTCTTCCCTCTTCACCATAAGCGCTGGACGGGGCCTTGCCGCAAGACCCCCTGCAGGGTGCAGAATCGCCTTCCCACCTGCCGGAAGTCCCATCCACATCGCATCATCGGAGCCTCTTTGTCCGTGCCGTCCACGCCGCTCGCCCCTGAACCCAGCACCGCCTTCGACCTCCCGCCCAGACTGTCCGCCAAAGCCGACCCCGCTCTCATCGCCGACGACGAGCGCCACTTCGCCACGATCGCCACGAGTCTCGCCGAGAGCATCGCCGACGCGACCGGCCGGATCGAGGCGCTCCGCCGGTCCGAGGGCGGCGGCGGTCGCCGGGCCCTCGACCGTGATCTCGAGATCCACGAAACCCTCTCCCGCGTACGCGCCCTGCAGCGTTTCAGCCTCGAGGCGTGTCTGGGTCGCATCGTCGGCACCGACGGTGAGGTGCTCTACATCGGCCGACTCGGCCTGACGGACTCCACCGGCGAGACCCTGCTCGTCGACTGGCGCACACCGGTGGCGGCACCGTTCTTCGCCGCCACCCTGCGCGATCCCGCGGGGCTCGTCAGTCGACGCCGCTACCGGTGGACGCGCGGTCGCATCACCGACTACTGGGATGAGGTCTTCGTCGACGACCCCGCGGTCCTCGACCGTCACGCCGCACTCGACGACCAATCGGCATTCATCGCCGACCTCGGTGCAGTCCGTACACCGCGGATGCGGGACGTGCTGGGCACGATCGCCGCCGACCAGGACGCGATCATCCGCGCCGGTTCGCACGGTGCGCTGGTCGTCGACGGCGGCCCCGGGACGGGCAAGACGGTGGTGGCCCTGCATCGGGCGGCCTATCTCGTCTACGCCGACCCTCGACTGGCCGGCAACCGCGGCGGGCTCCTCGTCGTCGGTCCGCACCGCCCGTACCTCGCCTACGTCGCCGATGTGCTGCCGAGCCTCGGCGAGGAGAGCGTGCAGACATGCACCCTGTCCGACCTCGTCGTCGAAGGCGATTCGGCGACAAGCGAATCCGACGAACGCGTGACACAGCTGAAGTCGTCGGCGCGGATGGTCACGGCCGTCGAGCCGGCGGTCTCCTTCTACGAACAACCACCCACGACGCCGCTCGTCGTCGAAACCCCCTGGGCCGAGGTCACTCTCACGGCAGCGGACTGGGCCGAGGCCTTCGACATACCCGAGCCGGGAACGCCGCACAACGACGGCCGCGACGAGGTGTGGGAGGAACTCGTCTCCATCATCGCCGCCAAGCACGACGACGAGGTCCCCTTCCACGCACTGCGGCGGGCACTGGCCGCCGACCGGGACCTGATGTCGACGTTCAATCGCGCGTGGCCGGTTCTGCAGCCGGCGGACCTCGTCGGCGATCTGTGGTCGGTGCCCGCCTACCTGCGCCGGTGCGCACCGTGGCTGTCGCCGGACGAGGTGCGCGCCCTGCAGCGCGACGTCCCCGACGCCTGGACCGACGCCGACCTCCCGCTGCTCGACGCCGCGCGTCGCCGGGTCGGGGACCCCGAAGCCGCGCTGCGCAGACGTCGGAGGCGTGCGACCGTCGAGACCGAGCACGCGCGGATGAGCCAGGTGGTCGACGATCTCATCGCCGCGCAGGTGCACGACGACGGCGAGGGTCTGATGACGATGCTCCGCGGCGAGGACCTGCGCAACGCACTCGACGACGGCGTCCTCGCCGACAGCGACACCCCGGACCGGCTGGCCGGCCCGTTCGCGCACATCGTCGTCGACGAGGCACAGGAGCTGACCGACGCGCAGTGGCAGATGCTCCTGAGCCGTTGCCCGTCGAGGAGCTTCACGGTGGTCGGCGACCGCGCCCAGGCCCGCCACGGGTTCACCGAGTCGTGGTCGGATCGGTTGCGGCGGGTCGGGTTCGACGACGTCGCCCAGTCGGGTCTGACCATCAACTACCGGACGCCCGAGGAGATCATGACCGCCGCGGAACCGGTCATCCGCGCCGCGCTGCCCGACGCCAACGTCCCGACCTCGGTGCGCCGCACCGGCCTGCCCGTGCGGTACGGACGCCGATCCGAGCTCACGGAGGTCGTCGACCGCTGGCTGACCGAACACGACGACGGCACGGTCTGCTTGATCGGCGACCCAGGATACGCCGGGAACGAGCGGGTCCGGTCGCTGACCCCGACCCTCGCCAAGGGACTCGAGTTCGATCTCGTGGTGCTCGTCGATCCGGAGTCGTTCGGCGAGGGCATCGAAGGGGCCGTGGACCGGTATGTGGCGATGACACGGGCGACGACTGAATTGGTGGTGCTCACCACAGACGCGTAGATCACCTCGGTCGTGAACGAAGAAACCCGCCACCGGTCACCGGTGGCGGGTTTCTCTCTGTGCGCCCGTAGGGATTCGAACCCCAAACCTTCTGATCCGTAGTCAGATGCTCTATCCGTTGAGCTACGGGCGCGTGTTATTCAGTTGTACCGCCGTCGGCCGACTGCGGTGGCGGAGGCGAGAGGATTTGAACCTCCGGTCCCGTTTTAGCGAGACAACTCATTAGCAGTGAGTCCCATTCGGCCGCTCTGGCACGCCTCCTTGGCGGAGTCCTTTCGAACTGCCGGACGAAAGATTACACACCCGCCGCGTCCACAAGCAAACCGTTTGGTCAGAGCCGGTTTTTGCCCCTCTGACGGGTCGGCCTACATTGGTCTGGTGAGCCTGCGAATCCGCCCCGATCTCGACACCCTTCCCGTCTACGTTCCGGGCAAGACGTTTCCCGGGGCCGTGAAGCTCGCGAGCAACGAGGTCACCGAGGGTCCGCTCCCGAGCGTCGTCGACGCCATCGCCGCAGCCGCGGCCGGAGTCAACCGCTACCCCGACAACGGGATCGTCGAACTCACCGCGGCGCTCGCCAAGAAACTCGGCGTCACCGAGGACGAGGTCCAGGTGGGCTGCGGATCGGTCATCCTCTGCCAGAACCTGATCAACATCACCAGCGGCCCCGGCGACGAGGTGGTCTTCGGCTGGCGTTCGTTCGAGACCTATCCGCTGGCCACGCGGGTCGCGGAGGCGACGCCGGTACAGGTGCCGCTCACCGGCGACCTGACTCACGACCTCGACGCGATGGCCGCCGCCGTCACCGACCGGACCCGGCTCCTCTTCGTGTGCAACCCGAACAACCCGACCGGCACCGTCGTCGAGGCAGCCGACCTCCGCGCCTTCCTGCAGAAGGTGCCGTCGGACATCCTCGTCGTGCTCGACGAGGCGTACTTCGAGTACCTGCGCCTGCCGGAGAGCCAGGCCTACGACGCGCTCGAACTGCGTCGCGAATTCCCGAATCTCGTGATTCTGCGCACCTTCTCCAAGGCGTACGGCCTCGCCGGTCTGCGCGTCGGTTATGCGATCGCCGACCCCGAGGTGATCACCGCACTCGGCAAGGTCCATGTGCCGTTCTCGGTGAGCAGCGTCGCCCAGGCGGCCGCGCTCGCGAGCCTCGAGGCCGCGGACGAGCTCGTCGCCCGGACCGACGCCGTGGTCGCCGAACGCGCCCGCATGACCGAGCGGCTGCGGGCGGCCGGCTACCGGGTGCCCGACTCACAGGCCAACTTCGTCTGGCTCGATCTGGGCGACGCGGCGATGGAGTTCGCGCGTGCCGGCGTCGACGCCGGTGTGGTGATCCGCCCGTTCGACGGTGACGGTGTGCGCGTGACGGTCACCAACGCCGTCGAAGGTGACGTCTTCTTGGCGTTCGCCGAGAACTGGGGCGGACCCCGCGCCTAGAGACCGCGCGCGATGGTCGGCCACGCGACCTCGAGGTCGCGCTCCCAGTAACCCCAGGTGTGGGTACCGATGAGCCGGAAGCCGTCGGTGTACGGGATGCGTGCGGCGCGCAGGGTGACCGCGAACTCGAGGGAGCAGCGGTAGGCGCCCAGTTCGAGCGCGGACGACGAAGCCGTCACGACGTCGCGGGTGCCCTCTTCGGGGTCGATCCGGCGCTGCAGGTCCAGGGGACCGATGGCCCCGGACCCGGCGGAGAGGAAGATGTTCTTCCCGCGGAGTTTGTCCAGATGGTGAGTCGGGTCGTGAGCGCGCCATCCGGCCGAGCCGAACGGTCCCCACATGTTGGTCGCGTCGCCGCCGTCACGGCCGACCGTCGAGCGCACATACGCCTCGTTGAACGGCCCCGACACCGGCGGACAGCCGCTGAGCGACGCGACGCCGGTGTACATCGCCGGGTTCCGGACGGTGAGCGCGAACGCCGCCTGCCCGCCCATCGACAGACCGATGATCGCGTTGCGCCCGTTGCCGTTGAACCGCTCGTCGACGAGCGGGGGCAGCTCCTTGGTCAGGAACGTCTCCCATATCGGCTTGCCGAGCTTCGCGTCCTTGCGCTTCCAGTCGGTGTAGAAGGTGCCCGACGCTCCGGCAGGGAGCACCACGTTGACGTTCTTGTCGGCGAAGAACCGGCCGGCACGGCCCTTGGTGATCCAGTCGCTGACGTCCTTGTAGTTGCCGGCACCGTCGAGCATGTACACCGTCGATCGCGGACCCGTTGCGCCTGGCGGGGTGAGGACGGAGACGCGGATGCGGTCCTTCATGGCCGGGGAGTACACCCAGACATCGGTGCGCTGCGCACTCAGCTTCACGGTCTTCGCGATACGCGCGACCGGTTTCGGCTCGGTCGTGCGCGGTGCCGCCTGGGCCACCACGGGGGTCAGCGCAGCCGCCAACACCAGACTGGCGAGACCCGCGATCAAACGCCTCGATATCACGTCAAACTCCCTACCCGGCAGAACCCCGACCGCACCGGAAGTCACCGTTCGCCATACAACTGCTCCGCGCCGAACATTCCGGACACGTGGCGGACATCTAGACTGTCAGACTACCTGCCGGTCGGCACGGCGAGACGTGCCGAAAGTGGCCGATCCGATACCAAGGGCCACACATTCTTTGTCCCCGAGCGAAAGTCGACGATGAACGCAGCGAAGACCGATGTCGAGGACGGCGGGCTCGCCGACGACGGATACGCGTTCGTCGCCGAGGTCGGGGTCCGGTGGTCGGACATGGACGCATTCGGGCACATCAACCACGCGCGCATGGTCACCCTCATGGAAGAGGCGCGCATCGCATGGCTCCTCAGCGCCGGTGAGGAGTACGCCCCGCTGATCACCAGCGCGATGATCGTCCACGTCGACATCCGGTACCAGGCCCAACTCCGACACGACGACTCGCCACTGCGAATCGGCATGTGGATCAAGAACTTCCGCTCGGTCGACTTCACCATCGGCTACGAGATCCGGGGTGCGCACGCCGACCCGGCGAGCCGCCCGGCCTGCGTGGCGAGCACCCAGATGGCCGTCGTCGACGTGGAGAAACACACGCTACGACGCCTCAGCCCCGGCGAGAAGGACTATCTCAAGGCCTGGTCACGACGGCTCGTAACGGGCCGGTAGCTCCCGCGGTACAGCCGGCGAGATCCGGGCGATGTTGCCCTGCAACACATCCCGGTAGATCCGAAGCTGCTCCTCACCGCTGCGCACCTGCTCGCTGAGACGCTTGGCGTTGTCGACCGAGATCTCCCGGTCACCCGACCGCGCAACCAGCGCGTCGATGCGGTCATCCAGGGTCATCGCCTTGTTGTACTCGGCAAGCACCTGGAGTTCGACGGCCGCCGACTCGACGACGTGCGCGACCTCGCCGAGGGCCTGGACGCGATTGATGAGTTCACTCCACACCGGGCGGAGCGTCGTCTCCCGCTGGTCTATCTGGGCCGCGAAGGTGCGATCGAATCCGCCGTTGCGCTTCGCGCGGTCGAGGTCGATGCGCACCGCACGGAGGGCGATCACGTCGGCGGCGATCTCGGCCAGCTCGGCATGCAGGTTGACCTGTGTGCGCTGCACCTCGAAGTGATCCGAACGCCACGCGGGATTGCCGACGATGCGGTCGTAGTAGTGGCCCGCGATGAACAGCAGGGTCTCGTAGCCGTCGACGAAGGTCGCCGACCGCGGGGCGCCCGCCTGCGCGGCGTCGCGACCGTTGGTCAGTAGCTGATCGGCCCACTGCCCGGCCTGCGGGTTGCCCGACTTCGCGGCAACCTGCCCGACGACGCCGGCGATGCGGTCGATGGCCGCGGTGCCCGCGCGCCGAACATAGCCCGAGGAGTTGACGTTGGGGGTCGGCGTGCACAGCAGGCCGGAGAACAGCCGCTCGCGTTCTTCGATCTCGAGGTAAATGTTCTCGCGGCGCTCGCGGCGGATCGCTCGCGTTCCCGACGCGAGGACGCCCTTGGCGGTGACGATGTGCTTGCGTGCGTCGTCGCGGCGCCGCTGGAGACCGTTGAGCCGGTTGCGCATGACCGCGCCGACGACACTGGGCACTACCGGGTTGGACAGCTGGTGTTCGAGCTGGACGATCGCGCGCTGCAGGCGGCGCAGGTCACCGAAACCGGCGGGGACCGTCGGCATCGGGCGGCCGGTGGAGATCCGCCGCACCACGATCGCGCGGCCCCCGGGAGTCAGGTAACCGGCTGCGACGAGCAGCGCGGCGGTGTCGGACAGTTCGCGGCGCTCACCCGGCAGGGCCGACCGGTCGCACCACTCCCGGATCTGCTCACTGCTGCGCGCAGGCATCCGCCCCTGCCCTCTCGAGCCGTTCTCGACCATGCCACTGCCGCCTTACCTGGGAGAATCGGTGCGCCCCCGTTTCCGCAAACACCGGTTCCGATGCTACCCGCGGTTTCCGACACGCCTGGGTGACCGTGATCTCCTCACCTGGGCTCCCGCGGGTGGCCGGGCTGTCACGATGTGGGCATGACCGATTCCGCCGAGGCCGGTACCGGACAACACGCGAACGAGCGGGTACGCGGCCAGCTGTGGCGCGGCGGCGAAGCCGTGGACGGCTTCGACATCGACGCGATCTCGGACTGTCTCGATGCCGACGATCCCGACACCCTCATCTGGGCGGACCTCGAGTGCCCCACCCACGAGACCCTGTCGAGGGTCGCTGCCGAACTCGACCTCGACCCTTTCGCGGTGGAGGACACCGTGGCGGCAGCCGAACGCGTGAAGACGGTGATGTACTCCGGCCACACGTTCGTCATGGTCTACGCGATCGCCCTGCACGACGGCGACGCCGGTCCCGAGGCCGACGACGCCGCGGAGAAGCAGCCGACGACGAACTTCGGGCCGTCGGCGAACGGTCGCGCCCGGATGTTCGACCTCCACCGGATCTCGATCTTCATCAAACGGAACGTCCTGATCACCGTGCGCCCGACGCCGGACTTCGACATGGACGAGGTGGTCCGCCGCTGGGCGGAGAGCGGCGCGACGCAACACGGCATGGGCGCGCTCGTCCACGGCCTGCTCGACGTCGTCGTCGACGGGCATTTCGACGCGGTGCAGCGCCTCGACGACGAGATCGAGGACCTCGAGGCACTGCTCTTCGACGAGCGCGTCCCGGGCCGGGAGCTGCAGCGACGCACCTACGATCTACGCAAGGACCTCGTCGTGCTGCGTCGGGTGGTCCTGCCGATGCGTGAGGTGATCGCCGGCATCCAGCGGCGCCGTCTCGAGAACCACGCGCCGCCCGAACTCGATCCCCACTTCTCCGATCTCTACGACCACGCCCTGCGCGCGACCGAGTGGACGGAATCGTTGCGGGACATGATCACCACCGTTTTCGAGACGAGTCTGACGCTCGCCGACGCACGACTGAACACCGTGATGAAGAAGCTGACCGCCTGGGCCGCGATCATCGCGGTACCGACCGCGATCACCGGCTTCTACGGACAGAACGTGCCGTTCCCGGGGTATCTCGCCAACTCCGGTTTCATCATGAGCATCTGTTTGATAGTTGTTGTCGTGCTGGGTCTTTACCTCTCCTTCCGACGCCGCGATTGGTTGTGACACGACGTTGAACTCCCCCGCCATCACGATCGATGGGCTGACGAAGCGCTTCGGCGCGGTCACCGCGGTCGACGATCTGTCCTTCACGGTCGCGCCGGGGCGCGTGACCGGTTTCCTCGGCCCGAACGGTTCGGGCAAGACCACCACACTGCGCATGCTGCTGGGGCTCGTCGAGCCGACGGCAGGACGCGCACTCATCGGCGACCGCCCGTACCGCCAGATCCGTCGGCCCGCACGAGAGGTCGGGGCGGCTCTGGAGGCGTCGAGCTTTCACCCGGGCCGCACGGGGCTCGGCCACCTGACGGCGCTCGCACCACAGGTCGGTGTCTCGACGGCACGGTGCAAAGAGGTCCTCGACTACGTCGGGCTGACCGCGGCCGCGGATCGCCGCGTCGGCGGTTACTCGATGGGCATGCGCCAGCGCCTGGGTCTGGCGACCGCGCTCCTCGGTGATCCGCGCGTCATCATCCTCGATGAGCCGGCGAACGGCCTCGATCCGCAGGGCATCGTGTGGTTGCGCGGGCTGCTGCGGTCGCTGGCCCGCGAGGGCCGGACGGTGCTGTTGTCGAGTCATGTTCTCGCCGAGGTGCGTAGCACCGTCGACGACGTGGTGGTCATCGGGAACGGTCGGCTGATCCGCGCGTCGACGCTGGCCGACTTCGAGGGCCTGGCCGTTCACGCGGTCGGGGTCCGCACCCCGAGCCCCGCGTCGTTCGTGGCACTGGCGCGCGAGCGCAACTGGCAGATCGAGGACGCCCCCGGAGGTTTCCGCGTCCACGGCGTCGACACCGCCACCGTCGGCTCCGCGGCCTTCGGTGCCGGTATCGAGTTGCACGAGCTCTCCGACGCCGGAGCCGATCTCGAGACCGTGTTCCTGCAACTGACCGGTTCGGCCACGCCGTCGATGGGAGCTGTGCGATGAGGGCGGCGCTGGTCGCGGAGTACCGCAAGTTCGTCTCCACTCGCATGTGGTGGGTGCTGCTCGTCGCGATGGTCGGGTATCTGGCCTTCATCGGTGCGGTGCTCGCCTTCTCACTGAACTCCGAGAGCGCGATGAACCAGCCGGTGCTGCTCTCCGGCGGCGACCTCGCCCGTTCGATCTACGCGCTGACCTCACCGATCGGTTACGTCTTCGCGCTCGTCATCGGCAGTCTGGCGATGACGGGCGAGTTCCGCCACAAGACCATCACCGCCAGCCTCCTGGTGGAGCCACGACGCGGAGTCCTGTTGCTGGCGAAGCTGATCGCGGGCATCCCGATCGGCGCGCTGTACGGCATCCTCGGCACACTGGCGGTCGTGGCCACGGCAGCCCCGCTCCTCGCCCTGGTCGGCGACGGCGCGTACCTCGGCGACGCGTCGACCATCGAGGTCATCGTCCTGTCGATGCTCGTGATGGTGTTGTGGACGGCGCTTGGCGTCGCCTTCGGCGCGGTGGTCTCCAATCAGGTGGCCGCAATCGTCATCCTGCTGGCGTTCACCCAGCTCGTCGAACCGATCGCCCGACTCGCCCTGGCAGCGTTCGACGCCACCGCGTCGGTGTCGAAGTTCCTGCCCGGCTCCGCGGCCGACGCCCTGGTCGGCACGAGTTTCTACGCCAGCATGGGTGAAGGTGCCGGCGATCTGCTCCCGCAGTGGGCCGGCGCTCTCGTGATGCTCGCCTACATCGCCGTGTTCGCGGTGATCGGCCGGTACACGACGCTGCGGCGCGACATCGCCTAGGGGTGTGGCCGCGGCGGGCGCATTCACCACCTGTCGTTGCGATCCGATCACAACATCTGCCCCTTGCGTCACATCTGCCCCATACTCGACGGATTGGCCGACCGACGACAGGGGCTGCCGCATGCGACGACACCGCACGCTGACCGGAGCACTGGCCGTGGTCGGGGCGTCGCTTCTCGCACTGACACTCAGCCCGGGAGTCCCGTCCGCCGTCGCCGACGACGACACCGCCCGCATCGTCTCGACCACCGCCTTCGACGGCCGTGAGCGACTGAAGATCTGGTCGCCGTCGATGGGCCGCGAGATCACCGTCGACGTCCAGCATGCGGCCGGGGACGCCAAACGACCCACGCTGTACATGCTCGACGGCGCCGAAGCGCACGACGAGGAGTCCGGCTGGTACGCGATGACGGACCTGCAGCAGCTGGCCGCCGGCGAGAAGCTCAACGTCGTGACACCGGTCGGCGATCCGCACAGCTATTACACCGACTGGCGCGCAGTCGATCCCGGCGTCGGCAAGAAGTACATGTACGAGACGTTCCTGACCGAGGAGCTGCCCCCGCTGATCGACGGGGAATTCGGCGGCAACGGTCGCAACGCCATCGCCGGGGCGTCGATGGGCGGGGTCGCGGCCCTCACACTCGCCACACGCCGCCCGGCGCTCTACAGCGGGGTGGCCGGTTACAGCGACTGCGCCAACATCTCAAGCCCCCAGAACCAGCTGCTCACCCGGTGGGACGTGAGCCGCGGCGGCGGTAACGCGGACAACATGTGGGGCCCGATGGGCGACCCTGAGTGGAGCGCCCACGATCCCTACGTCAACGCGGAGAAGCTGCGCGGCAAGACCATCTATATGTCGTCGGGCAACGGTCTACCCGGGAAGTACAACAACCTGCTCGCCGACCCGATCGACGAGACCCTCCAGGGCATGATCGGCGAGTTCGGCAGCTGGACCTGCACCGGGCAGATGAGCAATCGCCTGAAGCGCCTCGGCATCCCGTACACCTCCAACCTGCGACCCAGCGGCACCCACAAGTGGGGCTACTGGAAGGACGAGCTGGCTGTCTCCTGGCCGATCCTGATGCGGTCGGTCGGACTGCGCTGATTCACGCGGGACGCGGGATGGCCGCCGAGAGGCCCTGCCCGATCCATGACGGGATCTCGCGGGCGACGTCGGCGAGCGCGTGGATGTCGACACGGCTCTCGGTGAGCGCACAGCGCCAGTCGGTGTCTCCGCGCCAGATCTCGGTGAGAGTCCGCAGGTCCGTTTCGACCGTTGCGTCCACCTCGTACCCCGGGTCGAAGTCGCATACCTGGGCGTCGCCGGCCGACACGACCAGCCACCAGGATCGCGACTTGCCGATCACATCGCGAAACACGAACTGCACCATGGTCCTTCGACGCGGCCAGCGGTCGATCGGAATGGTCCGTCGCATGTCCCACATCAGCAGGTGAGGATCGAGGTCGGCGTCGCCGAGCTCACCGACCCAGCGAATTCCCACTCGCTCAGCGCATCCACCACCGGCATGAGTTCTTGCCCCATGGCCGTCAGGGTGTACACCGAACGACCACCGACCTCCGATCTGCGGACCACCCCGGCGCGTTCCAGACTGCGTAATCGCTTGGTCAGGAGCGCCGGTGACATCTTCGGCACCCCGCGTCGAAGTTCGTTGAAATGCCTACTCCCCAGAAGCATTTCGCGAATTATCAGAATCGTCCAGCGTTCGTCGAGCAACTCCATCGCCTTCGCAACGGGGCAGAACTGTCCGTACGACGTCATCGCAATCCTCCCTCACGTCGTCGACTCCAAGTACACACCCACCGCACCCCGTTGACCAGTACAGAATGTGAACCGGCTCCGGTACAGATGTTGGTCTGGAGAGAAGTGGCCGGGACGGCAGAAGCTCGAGATGTCCGAAGACACCACGAGCACGAGGATTCACCATGACCACGATCCACCCCACCCCGTTCGACGCCGAGATCAAGGCCAAGCACCGCAAGCTGTGGGCGGCGGGCGACTATCCCGCCGTCGCCGATCTGATCGCGCCTCTGGGCAGGCGTCTCGTCGACGCGCTGCACATCCAGACCGGAGAGAAGGTCCTCGACGTCGCGGCCGGTGCCGGCAACGTCGCGGTGCCCGCGGCCCGAGCCGGCGGTCACGTCGTCGCCACGGATCTCACGCCCGAGCTGCTGGAGACCGGCGAGGCCCGACACAAGGATCTCGGCATCACCTGGCGCACCGCCGATGCCGAGGACCTCCCGTTCGACGACGACGCCTTCGACATCGCGACCTCCTGCGTGGGCGTCATGTTCGCGCCGAACCACCAGAAGTGCGCCGATGAACTCGCCCGCGTCGTCCGCCCCGGCGGACGGATCGGCCTGATCAACTGGACGCCAACCGGTTTCATCGGCGAGTTGTTCGGCGACATGAAGCCATATGCACCGCCACCGCCTCCCGGTGCACAACCCGGTCCGCTCTGGGGCAGCACCGACCACGTGCGATCCCTGTTCGACGGCCGCGTGACCGATCACCGGTTCACCACCACGACCGTGACGATCGACGCATTCCCCGACGGCGCCGCCTTCCGCGAGTTCTTCAAGGCGCACTACGGCCCGACGATCGTGACCTTCCGAAACATCGCCGACGACCCGGCCCGCGTCGCCGAACTCGACACCGCCATCGCCGAGCTCGCCGACCGGTACATCACCGACCGACACATGGAGTGGGAGTACCTGCAGGCGGTGCTCACCGTCGTCTGAACCCCGCGGCTCGGGTCACACGCTCGCGAACGCCGCCTCGGATTCCGGGTTACGGACGACGTACCGCCGGGCGATCGTGAAGCAGACGGCCGCGAGGATCGACGATGCGATCATGATGCAGGCCATCGGGACCGCGGTGTCGTCACCGGCGAGGCCGCCGAGCGGGGACAGCGCCCCGCCGACGAGGAACATGATCCCGCCGAGCAGGGCACTGCCGGCGCCGGCGGCGTCGTGGGTGTGTTCCATCGCAAGAGCGGCCGCATTGCCGAAGATGAAGCCGATCGCCGTGGCGAGCACGAACAGCGGGACGACGAGCAGGACCGGCACCGGCGACACCGCCGCGCCGAGCACCCCGAATGCGGCGAGGATCAGTACGGGCAGGCTGCACTTGATGGTCGTCGCGGGATGGATGTGCCGCCGCGCCAACCTCGACGAGATCAGTCCGCCACCCATCATTCCGAGAGCGTTGGCCGCAAAGGCGCAGCCGTACACCAACTCCGACGTCCCGATGACGTTCTGGTAGACGAACGACGAACTGGAGATGTACGCCATCAGTGCCCCGAACGCGAAGGCCTGCGTCAGCACATAGGCCATGAATGCCGGGCGCCTCAACCGACCGAGCAGGTCCCCGAACCGGAGCCGCGGTGCACGACTCTCCTGCGGCAGGGTTTCCGGCACCGAGGTGACCGCGCCGATCAACTGCAGCACTGCGGTCGCCAGGATCACCGCGAGGACGCCGCGCCACGGGACATGCCCCGCCAGAACACCTCCCACGAGCGGTGCGACGACCGGCGCGAGACTCTGGATGCTCATCATCAGCGTCATCGACCGCGCACCGGCGAAGCCGCGGAGGAGGTCGGCGATCACCGCGCGGGCGATCACCATTCCCGATGCCGCCGCGAGCGCCTGCACGAATCGGGCGCCGATCAGCACCTCGATGTTCGGTGCCGCGACCACCACCACACCGGCGATGACCGCACCGGCCGAGCCGATGACGAGCGGGAGTCGCCGACCGAACCGGTCCGAGATCGGTCCCCAGATGACCTGGCCCACGCCCACACCGATCAGGAACGCGGTCAGCGTCAGCTGCACATGCGTGGCGTCTGTGTGCAACGCGTTCTGGACCTCGATGAACGACGGCAGGTACAGGTCGGTCGCGATCGGTGCGGTCGCCGACAGGAGCGCCAGGGTGAACAGCAGGCGCGCGCCCAGTCCGTCGCGGGTGGTCGGTGCAGAGCTCGTCACCGGCGGGAGATTATCAGCCGAGCTGAGGACCTGCGGGGGCCAGACCGCCCGAGGACGCCGGCTGCACGTCGTCGACCTCGGCGTACTCCACGACCAGAGGCGCATGGTCGGAGAGCCGCATCTCGGGTGCGGCTTCCTTGTCGACCTCGACCCACCGCGCCCGACGTGCGAGCCCGGGCGTCGCGAGATGGTGGTCGATGCGCCAGCCGACGTCCTTGACGAAGGACTCCCCTGCCCAGCTCCACCAGGTCAGCGGCCCCGGACGGTCGCCGTGGAGGGCGCGTACCACGTCGACGAGGCGGCGCGGTCCGGTGATCTGCCCGAACCATTCCCGTTCCTCGGGCAGAAAGCCTTCCATCTTGCGCGCCGCACGCCAGTTGGTGACGTCGTGTTCGAGATGGGCGACGTTGAGGTCGCCGAGCAGCAGGAACTCCCGCCCCGCACGTCGTGCCTCGAGCCGGTTGCGCTGCAGCTCACGGGCGAACGCCCCCAGGAACCGTTGCTTGCGTGCATGTTTGGCGCCGCCGTCGGGCTTCTCCCGCATCGACCCCGGACGCTGCAGCTCCGCGGGCAGACCACCCTTGGGTAGATAGATGTTGGCGACGGTGAGCGGCCGGTCCGCCAGGTCGACCTCGACGTACCGTCCTTCGAGCGCGAAGGCGTTCAGGCCGCGTGCTTTCGGGGGATGCGTCAGCCAGGTACGCACCGCGGCGGGTGCGCTGCGGGTCAGGATCGCGACGCCGTTCCGGCCTGGGATGGTGCCGACGTCGACGGCAGCGGTGTAGCCGGCGAACTCTCCGACGTCGTCGATTCCGCACCGCAACTCCTGCAGACCCACCACATCGGGATTGCGCTGCGCCAGCCAATCGTCGAAACCGCGTCGACGCGCCGCCCGAATCCCGTTGACGTTGAACGACGCAACGGTGAATCCGTCGATACTCATGGAACACCTCTCACTCGCGTTCAAGTTAGTGGCACGCGCGGGCCGACACCAACCACGGGTGCGCGGGGTTATGCTGACCGGAGACTGTGCCGAGGACGAGGAGGTGGTACCCGTGAACGATTCGACGTGGGTGCTCCTCGCAGGGGTCACGGTCGGGCGATAGGTCGTCCGGGAGCGCCGCAGACGAGCACTCCCAAGGACAAAACCATGCCATTCTCCCCCGCACATTTCACCACCGAACGACGCCTCGACGACGGCGTCCTCGAACGCGGCTTCGCCATCGACGGCATCCCCGGCACGCTGTGGACGCCTCCCACGACACCTGCTCCACTCATCCTCGCCGGCCACCCGGGCGGGCTGCAGAGTATGCACCCTCGACTCGAGGCCAGGGCGCGCAGCGCCGCGACCAGTGGATTCGCGACCGCCACGATCGAACTTCCCGGCAGCGGTAACCGGGACCCGCTACCCGACGTCGATCACGCCCGCACCGAACTCCGCGCTGCACTGGCGGCCGGACGACCGGTCACCGAGGACATCATCGACCGGCTCGTGCTCCCGCTCGTCGACAGGGCGGTGCCGGAGCTGCAGGCGACCATCGACGCGCTGCTCACTCTCCCCGACGTCGACGGCCCGGTCGGTTACTCGGGTGGTGTGACCGCGATCGGCGTACGCCTCACCCTGGTCGAGCCGCGTATCGCCGCCCTCGGACTCTTCGCCGGCAGCTACCTACCGCGCGCCACACTGCAGGAGGCCCGCAAGGTCGACGTCCCGGTGCACGTCCTGATGCAGTGGGACGATGCCTGGAACGACCGTCAACGAGCCCTCGAACTGTTCGATGCCCTCGGCTCACAGGAGAAGACCCTGCAGGCGAACATGGGCGGGCACACCGGGGTTCCGCCGCACGCGGGTGAGGATGCCGGCCGCTTCTTCGCTCGGCATCTGAGAGTTACACTGCCGCAGTGACGGTGGTTCTCCCGGGGCACTGTTCAGGGGAAACCCGGATGCGGACACGCCGCCCTGACACCTACCGTCGAGCGGTGTCCACTCGAGAGCCACTCCTGACCGTCTTCATCCGTCCCGCTGACGAACGACGCGTCATCGAGTCAGTGGCAGAACGGTTTCCACAGGTCCCGCCCATCGCTTTCGCCGACGCCGACGACGAACCCTCCCTACGTGAGCAGTGGACGCACGAACATCCAGGGGTCGAGCCGGGCGACCGGCGCTACCGGCACGTCGTCGCCGACACCACCGTCATGGGCCCCACCCGCCTCACCGAGATGGTCGTCGACGTGATCTCACCGCACGCACGGACAGAGGCCGCGCAGACGCCGCCGTTCGCGGCGACACCGGACGAGTTCCCCTGGACCGCCCACACCGAATTGTGGTCCGGGAGATCAGAGTTCGCGGACGACGATCGGGGTCAGTGACGGCCGCTTGGGCTCGCGACCGTCGCCGAGAGAGACCCCACGGAGTTTGCGGATGAGCCACGGCGTGAAGAACTCGACCGCCCACCGGGTGTCGCGAACGAGGGCCGCCACCGGATGCGGAACCGGCGCAGGTGGCAGCGGATTGCCCCAGTCGTCGGTGGCGTCGGGCAGGCCGAGGGCGTGCGCTGCGGCGTCGGCGAACCGCTCGTGTCCGAACGGCGAGGCGTGCAGGCGGTCCGACGACCACGACCGTGGGTCCGTCAGCACCGGTGCCGCATGGAGATCGACGAGAAGGAAGCCGTAGGTCGCGGCGAACTCGCGATTCATCTCGTTCAGCTCCAGCAACCGGTGTTCTTTGCGAGCGGCGAACGGGATGGTGCGGACGATGTTCGGGAAGGTCGAGACGATAACCGTCGCATCCGAATCCGCGAGTCGCCGATAGATCGTGTCCAGGTCGGCGCGGACCTGGGCGAGGTCGGAGCGGCCGATCACGTCGTTCATACCGAGCGGCGCGGCGATGAGATCGGGTTCGAGGGCGAGCGCCGACTCCAGTTGATCCTCGAGCACCTGCCGCGTCCGCTTCCCGCGGATGGCCAGATTGGCGTACTGCAGATCCGGATTCAGCGCCGCCATCCGCTCGGCCAGGCGGTCGGCCCAGCCGCGGAATTCATACTCCGGGTGCGGGTCTCCCAGACCCTCTGTCTGACTGTCGCCGATGGCGATGAACCGCGAGAACTGCACGGCGAAGATCTTAGGACGCCGCAGGTCGTGTCGTGCCTCACGTACACATTCGCGAGGGCCCGACACGACGATCCTGGCGGAAGCGGAGGGATTTGAACCCCCGGTGGTTTTACCCACGCTCGCTTTCAAGGCGAGTGCATTCGGCCGCTCTGCCACGCTTCCCTGACCAGCAAGAGTACGTGAAACACGGACATCGGCCGTCACCACCCCATCGCGTCGGCACTCATCCGGTCAACGGCACCGCGCCCGGTCAGTCCTCCTCGGCTTCGCGCTCCCGCCGCGCCGCCTCGATCACCTCGGGTGGAGCCGGCTTCCGCAGCCAGGCCTGCATCCGCAGCAGCCCGCCGGCGACGGTGCAGATGGCAACCACGGTGATGATGATCCAGAACGCAGTGGACATGGGCCCATTGTCCGCCTACCGACGTCGAGGCGACACCGGTTCGACCCGGCCGCCGACCCGGCACCGGCCCGACCGTCGGTGTGGAACCATCGACAGGGTGAAAGCCATCGTCGTCGAATCCGAGAACCTGTCCGTGCAGGACGTGCCCGACCCGACGCCGGCTGCCGGCGAAGTGGTGATCGACGTGGTCGCTGCCGGGGTCAACCGCGCCGACATCCTCCAGCGGGCCGGTAACTATCCGCCGCCGCCCGGTGCTTCGGAGACGCTCGGCCTCGAGGTGTCCGGGCGGATCTCCGCGCTCGGTGACCAGGTGTCGGGCTGGGCGGTGGGCGACGAGGTGTGCGCCCTGCTGGCCGGTGGGGGTTATGCCGAGAAGGTCGCCGTCCCCGCCGAGCAGGTGATGCAGGTTCCGCGCGGGGTCGACCTGGTGTCGGCGGCGGCGCTGCCCGAGGTCGCGTGCACCGTGTCGTCGAACGTCTTCGACACCGCGGGACTGACCACCGGCGAACTCCTCCTCATCCACGGCGGGTCCAGTGGCATCGGCACCCACGCGACGCAGCTCGCGCATGCGATGGGTGCCCGGGTCGCGGTCACCGCCCGCACCCAGGCCAAGCTGGACCGTTGCCGCGAGTACGGCGCCGAGATCCTGATCGACTACACGCGTGACGATTTCGCCGCGATCCTGAAGGAGAACGGCGGCGCCGACGTCATCCTCGACATCATCGGCGCCAAGTACCTGACATCGAACATCAAGGCCCTGAGCACCGACGGCCGTCTGGTCATCATCGGTATGCAGGGCGGCACGAAAGCCGAACTCCCCATCGGCCTGCTGCTCGCCAAGCGGCTGTCGGTGATGGGTACGACGCTGCGTGCGCGTCCCGTCCACGGACCCGGCGGCAAGGCCGAGGTGGTCGCCGCGACGGTCGGCCGCACCTGGCCGCTGATCGAATCCGGCAAGGTCGTGCCGGTCGTCGACCGCACCTTCCCGCTCGCCGACGCCGCCGCCGCGCACGACCACCTCAACAGCGGCGACGCGATCGGAAAGGTCTTGCTGACGATCGACTGAGCGGGCCCTTCGCGGCTTGTCGCCTTGACCCTCACCTCGGAGCCCGACCGCCGAACCTCAACTCGACCGGCAGACGTCGATCGAAGTCTGCCGGTCGGGTTGACGTCGACCGGTGGTTGGGTGGGCGAAGGGGGCTGACGGTCAACGAGCCCTCAGGGGGCGGCAGGTTGCTCGGCGGCGTCAACCGCCTCCCGGATCTTGCGGAATGCGGTGCCGAGGCAGGCGAACTCGTCGGGGCTCATCGCGTCGACGACGAACCTGCGGATGACGCGGTCGCGGAGCGAGACGTGGGTGGCGAGCGTTCGGTGGCCTTGTTCGGTGAGGCGGACGAGTCGGTGCCGCCCGTCCGCTTTGGACTCGAGGCGTTCGACGTCGCCGACGTCGCTGAGCCGCGCGATCATGCGCGACACCGTGCTCACCCGCATGTGCACGGTGTCGGCGACCTCGCTGACCCCCAGCTTCGGCGATTGTGAGATCGCCTCGAGGATGCGCAGGTCGGACAACGCCATTCCGCGCTTCACGAACTCGTCGTTGACGCATGCGAAGAGGGCCCACCCGCCGTCGACGAGATTGAGCCAGCTCTCGGCCTCCGCTGAGGTGAGCGACCGTGGAGGACCTGATGCTGGATCTTCCTGTTTTCCCGACACAGGTTGCCAACATACACGGTGGTTAATTTTGTGCGCGCGATAGTGAATTACGTGCAGAAACGCTGCAGACGGGCCTAGGCGAGCGAACCGAGGGTCCGTACCAGGTGGTCGACCTCGTACGGCGTCGAATAGGGCGCGAGGCCCACGGTGACGGCACCGCCGAAGTCGGGGGCGCCCATCCGGACCAGCGCTCGGTTGGGCACGTCGGCGAGCGCGCACACGCCGTTGTCGGCGAGCCTGCGGACCACCTTGTCGGCGCTGACTCCGTCGACGGTGAAGCTCACCAGCGGCACCCGGTTCTCCTCGGTGCCGACCACGTTGACGTGGTTGAGCTGGGTCAGCGTCGTCACCAGGTAATAGGTGAGACGCTGCAGGTACTCGTAGACACCGTCGAGTGACGTGACCAGACGCCGACGGCGTTTGCCGATGCCGTCCTCGTCCAGCCCGGCGATGTGCTCGACGGAGGCCACCACTCCGGCAAGCATCGACCCCGGGTGTGGTTCCGGCTCGAGTCGTGCCGGGCCCTTGGCGGCCGGATCCATCGACATCAGCCGCAGACGGTCGATGACCTGGGGCTCGCGGAACACCATCGCCGACATGCGCGGACCGCCCCAGCGTTCGGCGGAGACCACGAGGACGTCGGCCCCGAGTTCGTGGATGTCGAGCGACAGGTAGGGCGCGGCATTGGTGGCGTCGACGACGAACAGTGCGCCCGCCTCGCGGACCAGCGGGGTGATCTCGCTGATGTCGGTGATGGCGCCGGTCGTCGACGAGGCGAGGGTCACCGCGACGACCTCGGTCTCGGGGGTGATGAGGTCACCGAACTGCCATGCGGGCAGCGCGCCGCTCTCGACGTCGACCTCGGCCCACCGGATACGGCCGGCATATCGTTCGGCCGCGCGGACCCACGGGACGATGTTCGGCTCGTCGTCCTGCCGGGTCACCACCACGTCGCCGCGCAGAAAGGCGTGCGGGGAGAGCGCCTCGGCGAGGCAGGCCAGCAGCGAGTAGCGCGAGGGACCGAGGACCACTCCAGCGGCGTCGCCGCCCACGAGATCGGCAATCGCGCGTCGAGCGCTGTCGGTGACGTCCGCGGAAGCACGGGCCGACGGGTACACGCCACCGGGGGCCGCCGCGAGATGACGGAAGCTGGTGGTCACCGCCGTGGCGACCGAATCGGGGACCTGCATGCCCGCTTGCGGGTCGAGGTGAATCCAGCCGTCGCCGAGCGATGGAATCAATCCACGCACATAGGCGACGTCGAAAGCCATGGCACGAGGATAGACGCCTCTGCTCCCGCCGTTCACCGCCTCCGGTCGGCGCCGGCACGCGAACGATCTGCGCGCCCGACGAGGTCTCGGTCGGCGCGACTGGGCACAATGGGAACCATGGCAATCGATGGCACTCCAGGACCCGGTTCGATGCCCGGCAGCCCCTTCGGCGCGGGCGACTCCGACAACGTGATCGTGGTGGGCGCCGGCGCCGACGGTTCGAAGGCCGACGACGAGTCGTCGGAGTCGACGAGCGTCGCCGACATGGTCGAACAGCCCGCGAAGGTCATGCGCATCGGCACGATGATCAAGCAGCTCCTCGAGGAGGTGCGTGCCGCACCTCTCGACGAGGCGTCGCGTAACCGGCTGCGCGAGATCCACGAGTCGTCGATCCGCGAACTCGAAGAGGGTCTCGCCCCCGAGCTGCGCGAAGAACTCGAGCGGCTGGCACTGCCGTTCTCCGACGAGCAGACGCCGTCCGATGCCGAGCTCCGCATCGCGCAGGCCCAGCTCGTCGGCTGGCTGGAAGGCCTCTTCCACGGCATCCAGACGGCGCTGTTCGCCCAGCAGATGGCGGCCCGCGCACAGCTCGAACAGATGCGTCAGGGCGCGCTGCCCCCGGGCATGCCCGGAGCCGGCGGCGGTCCGGGGCACAGCACCGGCCAGTACCTCTGACTCCCGGCGCGGGTACGCTGACTCCTCGTGTCAGCGGTAGTAGACGACGACGCGATACCCGCGCGTCCCGAGAGTTCTGAGTCACGCACCTTCGCGCGTGCGGTCAAGGACCTCCGCGACGGTCTCGCCAGCCGCGAGCTGTGGTTCCACCTGGGTTGGCAGGACATCAGGCAGCGGTATCGCCGGTCGGTCCTGGGTCCACTGTGGATCACCATCGCCACCGGCGTCACCGCGACCGCGATGGGCCTGCTGTACGGCGAGCTGTTCGGCATGGACATCAAGGTGTTCCTGCCCTACGTCGCGTTGGGCTTCATCTTCTGGAACTTCATCCAGACCTCGATCCTCGACGGCGCGGAGGTGTTCGCGAAGAACGAGGGCCTGATCAAACAGCTCCCGGCCCCGGTCAGCGTGCACGTCTACCGGGTCGTCTGGCGGTCGCTGATCATCTTCGCCCACAACGTGGTGATCATCGTGATCATCTTCGCGATCTTCACACCACCGCTGAACTGGACGGTTCTGCTCGTCGTCCCGGCGATCGGCCTGTACGTACTGAACGCGGTCTGGGTGACGATCGTCTTCGGCATCCTGTCGACCCGCTTCCGCGACATCGGCCAGCTCCTGACCACCGCGGTACAGCTGGTGTTCTTCATGACGCCGATCATCTGGACGACGTCGAGCCTGAGCAGCGCGACCGGCGAGACCTCGTCGCGGCTGAAGCTGGTCGAGCTGAACCCGATGTTCCACTACCTCGAGATCGCGCGCGGACCGCTGCTCGGCGAGCCGGTGGAGTTCTACCACTGGGCCGTCGTCCTCGGATGCACCGCCGTCGGCTGGGTTCTGGGCATGCTGGTGATGCGCAACTACCGCGCCCGCGTGGCGTACTGGGTGTAGGGACGAGACTGATGGCCAAGAACAACAACCTCGGGGACAACCGGGTCCGCGTCGACACGTGGGATGCCTGCGTCGACTTCCCGATCTTCGACGCCAAGACGCGTTCGCTGAAGAAGTCCGTCCTCGGCGCCGCCGGCGGTGTCATCGGCTCCAACGCGTCGAATGTCGTGGTCGTCGAGGCGCTCAAGGACATCAACCTGCACCTCAAGCACGGCGACCGCATCGGTCTCGTCGGCCACAACGGCGCCGGGAAGTCGACGCTGCTGCGTCTGCTGTCGGGTATCTACGAGCCCACCCGTGGTGCGTGCCGGGTGCAGGGACGCGTGGCCCCGGTCTTCGACCTCGGTGTCGGCATGGACCCCGAGATCTCGGGCTACGAGAACATCATCATCCGCGGCATGTTCCTGGGCATGACCCGCAAGGAGATGCTGAAGAAGATCGACGACATCGCGGAGTTCACCGAACTCGGCGACTACCTGCAGATGCCGCTGCGGACTTACTCCACCGGTATGCGCGTGCGCATCGCACTCGGCGTGGTGACGTCGATCGATCCGGAGGTCCTG
Source organism: Gordonia sp. GN26 (assembly GCF_054823965.1). Classification (NCBI taxonomy): domain Bacteria; kingdom Bacillati; phylum Actinomycetota; class Actinomycetes; order Mycobacteriales; family Gordoniaceae; genus Gordonia; species Gordonia sp. GN26. Next base: position 81,561 of record NZ_JSYC01000006.1, read on the forward strand.
ATCCTCGACGAGGGCATCGGCGCCGTCGACGCCGACTTCATGAAGAAGGCCCGCGGCCGTCTGCAGGCGCTCGTCGAACGCTCCGGAATCCTGGTCTTCGCCAGCCACTCCAACGAGTTCCTCGCCCAGCTATGCGATCGCGCGCTGTGGATCGACCACGGCCAGATCCGCATGGACGGTGGCATCGAAGAGGTCGTCGAGGCCTACGAGGGCCCGGGCGCCGCAGCCCACGTCCGCAAGGTGATCGCCCAGGTCAAGGCCGACTCGGAGGGTACGGCCTAGTGGTACAGGCCCGGCCCGAGAAGGTGATCGCGGTGGTGGTGACCCACCGTCGCGTCGAACTGCTTGCCGAGTCGTTGAAGGTGGTGTCCGGTCAGGACCGGCCCGTCGACCACCTCATCGTCGTCGACAACGCCGACGAACCCGAGGTCGCCGAACTCGTTGCCGCCCAGCCTGTTCCCACCACGTACCTGGGGTCGCAGCGCAACCTCGGCGGCGCAGGCGGTTTCGCGCTGGGCATGCTGCATGCGCTCGCTCTCGGTGCCGATTGGGTCTGGTGCGCCGACGACGACGGCCGGCCCGACGGATCGTCGGTGCTGTCGACGCTGCTCGACTGCGCGAAGCGTCACGATCTCGACGAGGTGTCGCCGGTGGTCGCCAACCTCGACGACCCGGACACCCTTGCGTTCCCTCTGCGGCGGGGACTCGTGTGGCGGCGTAAGCGTTCTGAGCTGTTTGCCGACGGTGAAGCGCAGTCTGATGACCTGCTGCCCGGCATCGCGTCGCTGTTCAACGGCGCGCTGTTCTCTGCCGAGTGCCTCGAGCAGGTCGGCGTCCCCGACCTGCGGTTGTTCTTCCGCGGCGACGAGGTCGAGGTGCACCGACGCCTGGTGCGGTCCGGTGTGAAGTTCGGTACCTGCCTGCGCGCGGGCTACCTTCATCCGGACGGTTCCGCGGAGTTCCGCCCGATCCTGGGCGGCCGCATGCACACCCAGTACCCGGACAACGACACCAAGCGCTACTTCACCTACCGCAACCGCGGCTACCTCATGAGCCAGCCCGGGATGCGCAAGCTGCTCCCCCAGGAGTACGCCCGCTTCGGCTGGTTCTTCCTTGTCCAGCAACGAGATCCGAAGGCGTTCGCCGAGTGGGTGCGGTTGCGCGGGCTGGGTCGTCGGGAGCGCTTCACGCGGCCCTGAACTGGTAGCGAATTCGCTGCGGCAGTTGGTTCCGAATACCGGAACCAACTGCCGCAACTCTTTTCAGCGCCCGGCGCGCGGGGTCATGCCGAGCGCGGCGACGCCGCCGACCACCCCGATGGCGGCGAGGACCCACCACGCCGACACGTAGGCGTCGTGGACGTCGTCGTAGAGCACCGCGGTCCCGACGATCGCGACGAACAGGCTGACTCCCAATGACATTCCGATCTGTCGGCTCATGCTGACCACCGCACTGCCGGTCGCCGCCTGATGGGCGGGTAGATCTGCCGTCGCCGAGGACAGGATGGACGGCATCGCGAAGCCGACACCGATACCGCCGATGAGCCAGCCGGGCAGCATCTCGGTCGCGAAGTCCGGGCTGGCGTCGACCGACAGCGCGACCATCGCGACGCCGACGGCGAAGAGGACGCACCCCACCGCCACCAGCACTCCCACCGGAACCCGCGTACTCAGGCGGTCGGCAACCGCGGCGAAGACCGGGACCATGAGAGGCCCGGTGGACACGGCCAGCCCGGTGGTGATCGCCGAGAATCCCCAGACCTGTTGCAACCAGAGAACATTGGCAAGCAAGGCACCGGCGAACGGGATCGAGAAGAGCAACATCGCCACATTGGCGTAGGAGAAGGTCCGAACCCGCAACAGCGCCGGGTCGATGACCGGCTCGGCATGGCGTCGGGAACTGACGACGAATCCCGCGAACGCCACCAGCGCCACAATCCACGCGCCGACGATGCGGGAGTCCGACCAGCCCCAGTCACTGCCCTGCACCAGGCCAAGAGTCAACGCACCCACCGACACGACGAGCAGGCCGGCGCCAAGAGCATCGGGAAACGCTGTCACAGAGTCGTTTCGGGAGCGGACGAGGATGAACGCACCCGCCACGAGAGCCGCGATCCCCACCGGGATGTTCACCAGGAACACCCACCGCCACGACGCCTCGACCAACATGCCGCCCACGGCGGGACCGAAAGCGGCGGCGAGCGCTCCGGTGGCCGCCCAGATCTTCACACCACGCGCACGACGCTCCGGTGGCAGCGTCGACACCACGAGCCCGAGGCTTGCCGGCGTCAGGATCGCTGCACCCACGGCCTGCAGCCCGCGGAACGCGACCAGCCACCAGACTCCCTGTGCTGCAGCACAGGCTGCACTGGCGACGGTGAAGAGTGCGAGACCCAGGAGGAATCCACCCTTGCGTCCATAACGGTCGACGATCCGACCTGCCGGAACGAGCAATGCCGCATAGAGAATCGCGTACGCGTTGAGAATCCACGACATCGCGGACAGGCCGGCACCGCCGAAGTCGGCGCTCATGTCGTCGAACGCGACGTTGACGATGAACACGTCCAGGCTGGCCATGAACGCGGCGCCGGACAAGATGAGAAGCGTGAACCCGGGTCGGGCCGAAGTCGGCGGCCCTGCAGGCGAATCGATTTCGGTGCGTGTGGAGGTCATCGGGCCGACCACCCCACGACGCGGCGGCTCTGCCGGGCGGAGGCGAGGAGCCGACCGTTGCGGTCACGGAGGGTGGTGTCGTCGACGGACCAGCCGCCCGACGTGGAGATGTTGCGGGTGTGCACGAGGATCGGCGCGGGTTCGGGATCGTCGAGCGGTGCGGTGATGTGCATCGAGAAGGCGACGGTGGGGATGGCCAGCGGTGCGGTCAGCGTGGGGAAGACGGCCGGAGGTAGACAGTCGGCCAGCAGGCCGAGGTAGGCCGCGTCGAGTGCCATGGGGGTGCGCGTGGAGATCCACGCACGCATCCACGAGTCGGCGGAGCCGGTCAGCGGCAGTGGGCCGTCGACCGGGCGGAGGTCGAGGTGACCGCCCATGGGAACGATCTCCGGCGGGATGTTGAACTTGGCGAGCCCCTCCGGACCCGGCACGGCCGCCGCGATGTCGACGATGTCGTCGTGAGCGGCGTCGCCGACCCGCCCCGTCGTCACCGAAGCGATCGCGATCGCCCCGGCTCCCTGCGTGACGGCCACGTCGATGATCCGCGTGTGCCGACCGACCTCCCGGACCGATGGCGTCAGGATGAGTTCGCCGCCGGCCGGTTTGCCGACGAACCGCAGGTCCACCGCGCGAACCGACGCCCCTGGCACGGCATCGGCCGCGACGTGTACGGCGAGCGCGACGATCGCCCCACCGAATGGACCCGACCAGCCCCACCAGCTTTGGTCGATGGTGGCCGCCCACCTCCCAGAACCAACCGGCAATGCCCCGAATTCTTCCACCAGACCGTTGACAGCGTCCCGCTGCCTGCTGAGTTGTTTCATGAAACTCATGCAAGCAGGTTGAGTTGCTTCACGCAACCCACTATGGTCGAGGCCATGCGTCGCGCTTCCTTCACCGACATGAACTGCTCCGTCGCCCAGAGCCTGGAGATCGTCGGCGAGTGGTGGACCCTGCTCATCGTTCGCGACGCCCTGTTCGGCGTGACGCGGTTCGACGAGTTCTCGACGCGACTCGGCATCGCCCGCAACGTCCTGACCCAGCGCCTGGACACCCTCGTCGAGCACGGGGTGATGACCAAGGAGCCCTACCAGGGCAACCCGGTCCGCTACGACTACCGCCTCACCGACAAGGGTCGCGATCTGTGGACGGTAGTCACCGCGCTGCGCCAGTGGGGCGACAAGTGGACCACCGGCGACGGCGCACCGGTGGAGTCGGTGCACTCCTGCGGCAACGCGATGACCGTCGAACCTCACTGCTCGGCCTGCGGCGAGCAGGTCGACCTGGCGGACGTCCGCGTGCGACCGGGGCCGGGCGCACGGGAGAACAACCCACTTTCCGGGTTGCCGCGCTGGCTTCCACCTGCGTCGATGCCGGAATCTTCCCGCGCAAACTAGAACGTGTTCTACTGTGGGGAGAGTTCCGTCTGGACGTCCTTGAGGAGCAAGATGCGGTTCACTTTCGCCGAGGCCATGACCGACCCGTCGTACTACGCGCCGCTCGCGCAGGCCGCGGAGAAAGCGGGGTACGCCGGTTTCACCATCCCCGACTCGCTCGCCTATCCCGAGGAATCGGACGCCAAGTATCCGTACACGCCCGACGGCAACCGCGAGTTCCTCGACGGCAAGGCGTTCATCGAGACCTTCATCCAGGCCGCGGCACTCGGTGCGGTCACCTCGACCATCCGTTTCACCCCGTTCGTGCTCAAACTCCCTGTTCGCCCGCCGGCGCTGGTCGCCAAGCAGGCCAGCTCGGTCGCCTACCTCACCGGTAACCGCCTCGCACTCGGCGTCGGCACGAGCCCGTGGCCCGAGGACTACGACTTCATGGGTGTCGACTTCCGTCGGCGCGGCAAGCGGATGGACGAGTGCATGGACATCATCCGTGGCCTCACCACAGGCGAGTACTTCGAGTTCCACGGCGAGTTCTACGACATCCCGAAGATCAAGATGACGCCCGCTCCCACCGAGCCGATCCCGCTGCTCGTCGGCGGTCACGCCGATGCCGCGCTGAAACGGGCGGTGATCCGTGGCGACGGTTGGATGCACGGCGGTGGCCCGCACGAAGAACTCGACACCCTCCTCGATCGGATCAACGAGATCCGCAAGGCCGAGGGCAAGACGAACGACCCCTTCGAGATCCATGTGATCTCGACGGACGCCTACACGGTCGACGGATGTAAGCGACTGGAGGACAAGGGGATCACCGACGTGATCGTCGGCTTCCGTCTGCCCTACGTGAAGGGCGACGACACCGAGCCACTGCAGAAGAAGATCGATCATCTGAACTGGTACGCGGACAACGTGATCGCGAAGGTCAACGGCTGATCCGGTTGACTGTCAACCGAATTCGCCACCGAACCTGATCCCACCACCGCCGAACCGGCACGGTTGCACGGGTCCCACACCTGGGGCAGACTGCAGAACACGGACGATGCAGACCCCAGGTGTGAGCGATCACCGGGTGGGAGGACAGCGATGACCGATTCACCCGGTGGGTCGGCCTCGTGGTCGGGGCAGGGGCCGGTCGGGTGAGGGGTCGATCTCGCCTGAGCAGGCGTACCTTCTTCAGGGCCGCGGGGGTCACCGGTACGGCGCTTCTCGGTGCCTCGGCACTCGCCGCGTGCGGCGGGTCGTCGACGTCGCCGAACACGTTGCGCGTGGCCATCGCCGGCGAACCCGACCAGCTCGATCCCCAGAAATCCAGTTCGTACTTCACGTTCGAGGTACTCGAGAACGTCTTCGACACCCTCGTCGAACCCGACGAGAACCTGCAGATGCAGCCGGCTCTCGCCGAGAGTTGGGAGGTCAGTCCCGACGCCCGGCAGTGGACGTTCCTGCTGCGGCCCGACGTCACCTTCCACAACGGCGACCCCCTCACCGCCGCCGACGTGGAGTTCTCGTTCCGACGCATCCTCGATGAGGAACTGTCCAACGCCTGGAAACTCGAGGCCATCGAATCGATCACCGCGCTCGACGACCGGCGCGTGCAGTTCACCGTCCGCGAGCCCACCCCGAACTTGCTGACCAACATCGGCGGCTTCAAGGGATTGGCGATCGTCAACCGGCGCAACGTCGACTCCGGTGAGATCGCCACGAAACCCGTGGGGACCGGACCGTTCTCGTTCGTCTCCCGCTCCCCCGGCGCCTCGATCGTGCTGAAGTCCAACCCCGACTACTGGGGTGGTCCGCCGGCCATCGACGGCGTGAACTACAGCTTCATCTCGCAGGGCACGACTGCGGTGTCGGCGCTGCGCTCCGGTGAGATCGATTGGACGGACGCGATTCCCGCACAGCAGCTGAGCATCCTGTCCCGGGACGACACGCTCGAGGTCGGCACCGTCACGGCGAACGACTACTGGTACGTCACGATGAACTTCGACGCCAAGCCGTTCGAGGACACCCGGGTACGTCAGGCCGTCGCCTACGCCATCGACCGCCCGTCGATCGCGCAGGTGGTCGGATACGGCACCGCCACACCCAACGAGCTCGCGATCCCCCCGACCAGCCCGTGGTTCGCTCCTTACGACCGCTACACCGCGGGCCTCGACCGCGCCCAGGCCGTCGACAAAGCGAAAAGCCTGCTGCGCGAGGCCGGTATCACGTCGATGGACATGCGGCTCATGGTCACCACCGAGTATCCCGAGACCGTGACCGCGGCACAGGTCATCGCGTCGAATCTCGCCGACGTCGGGATCGACGTCAAGATCGAACAACTCGATTTCGGCGCCTGGCTCGACCGTCAGGCCGCCGGCGACTTCGACGCCCTCCTGCTCGGTTGGCTCGGCAACATCGATCCCGACGACTTCTACTACGCCCAGCATCATTCGAAGGGGACGTCGAACTCGCAGAAGTACTCCAACCCACAGGTCGATGCGCTGCTCGACCGGGGTCGCACCGAACTCGACGTCGAGACCCGCAAGGGCATCTACGCCGACGCCGCCGGTCGGATAGCCGACGACGTGAGTTACCTGTACCTCTACAACCCGTCTGCCACGCAGGCGTTTTCGAAGGAACTCCACGGGTACACGGTCCGGTCCGACAAAGCCGTCCGGTTCCGGTCCGCCCGGCTGGAGAGGAGCTGACGTGACCGCGCTCCGTTCACCGCTGCTGCGCTTCATCCTCATCCGGCTCGCCTACACCGTCGCCGTGCTGCTCGGCGTGATCGTCGCGGTCTTCTTCCTCATCCAGATCGTGCCCGGCGACCCGGTCCGCATCGCGCTCGGCACGCGGTACACGCCGGAATCGTATGAGGCGCTGCGCAGTGCCTCCGGCCTGGACCAGCCACTGGCGAGCCAATTGTTCGCCTATGTCGGCAACGCTTTCACCGGCGACCTCGGGGTGAGCTTCCGCAACAGCGAACCGGTCACGACCATGCTGTTCGACCGCCTGCCCGCCACCATCACGCTCGCCTTAGCCGCCATCGTGGTGGCCCTGCTCATCGCGATCCCGCTGGGGTCGTGGGCGGCTCTCCGCGAAGGTCGCATGGCCGACAACGTCATTCGCGTCATCAGCCAGTTCGGCATCTCGGTCCCGGACTTCTGGATGGGCATCCTGCTGATCGGTCTCTTCTCGACCGCGCTCGGCTGGCTGCCGTCGGCGGGGTACCAGCCGTTCGCCGACGGCCCGCTCGGCTGGTTCGAGCATCTCGTCCTGCCCGCGGTGACGGTCGGGGTCGTGACCGGCGCGATCATGACGCGGTACGTGCGGTCGTCCGTGCTCGAAGTGGTGAACACGCCGTTCGTCACGACGGCCGAGTCAAAGGGTTTGAGCAAGAAGAAGATCATGCTCGACCACGTGGGGCGCAACGCACTGGTTCCCGTTCTCACCATCTCCGGCATCCAGTTCGCCGGACTGCTCGGTGGCGTCATCGTCGTGGAGGTCGTGTTCGCCTGGCCGGGTCTGGGACTGCTGGTCTACGACTCGGTCGCGGCCCGCGACTACCCGGTGCTGCAGGGCGCCATCCTGCTGATCGCGGTGATCTTCCTGCTCGTGAACCTCGTCGTGGACATCCTCTACGCCGTCATCGACCCGAGGATCCGGTTGTCATGACCCCCACCGCACCCGAAACCCCCGCGGCCACGGACTCGGCCTGGCGACTGCTGCTCCGCAACCGGGCGTCGGTCGCGGGACTGGTCATCATCGCGGTGGTCATCCTCGCCGCGATCCTCGGACCGCTCATCGCGCCCTACGGCGCCAACGCGATCGACGTGCCGAACGCACTGCAGGCACCGAGCTGGTCGCATCTGTTCGGCACCGACGACCTCGGCCGCGACGTCTTCTCCCGGGTCGTGCTCGCGGCGTCGGTGAGCCTGCGGGTCGCGGTGATCGCCGTGGCGATCTCGCTGACCGTCGGCGTGATCCTGGGCATGGTCGCGGGATTCGCCGGTGGGGTACTCGACACCGCGCTCATGCGCATCGTCGACGTGGTGTTCTCGTTCCCTGTGCTCCTCCTGGCACTGGCGATCGTCGCGGTGCTCGGACCCGGTGTCACGTCGGCGATGATCGCCATCGGCGTCGTCTACATCCCGATCTTCGCCCGCGTCGCCCGCGCCGACACCCTGCGGGTGCGGCAGACCCAGTACGTGCAGTCGGCCCGGACGATGGGCGTGCGCACCTCCCGCATCCTGTTCAGCCATGTGCTGCCGAACATCTCGGGACCGGTCATCGTGCAGACCTCGATCTCCCTCGCGTTCGCCATCCTGTCGGAGGCGGCACTGTCCTTCCTGGGGCTCGGTGTGCAGCCGCCCGACCCGTCGTGGGGCCGGATGCTCTTCGATGCCCAGGGCTTCATCACCACCGCCTGGTGGATGGGCGTCTTCCCGGGCCTCGCGATCCTGTTCACCGTGTTCGCGTTCAACCTGATCGGCGACGGGGTGCGCGACGTGCTCGATCCGCGACAGCGCACACTGCTGCGCAACCGCGGACACGACCGCGGGTCCGCGACCGTTGCGACGGCGAAGCCGAAGCCGGCACGCGCCGTCGCCGAGGACACGGTGCTCGATGTGGAGGACCTCATCGTCGGGGTCGGGCCACGAGAGATCGTGCACGGCATCAGTTTCACGGTCGCACGCGGCGAGACCCTCGGCATCGTCGGCGAGAGCGGATCGGGGAAATCGCTGAGCGTGCTGTCGGCGACCGGCCTGTTCGACGCCCCCAGCGCCTACGTCCGAGGATCTGCTCGACTCGGCGAGACCGAGATCGTCGGTGCCACCCCGTCGACGCTGCGTGCCCTCCACGGGACGAAGGTCGGGTTCGTCTTCCAGGACCCGTCGTCGAGCCTCAATCCGTTGCTCACCATCGAACAGCAACTCACCGAGGGACCCCGCCGACACCTCGGCCTCAACCGCGCCCAGGCACACGACCGCGCGCTCCAACTGCTGCGCGACGTGAACCTGCCCGATCCCGAAAGCCGTTTGCGCGCATACCCGCACCAGCTGTCGGGCGGCCAGCGCCAACGCGTGATGATCGCCATCGCCCTCGCCTGCGACCCCGAGCTGCTCATCGCCGACGAGGCGACCACCGCCCTCGACGTGACCACACAGGCACAGATCATCGACCTCGTCGCCGACCTACAGCGCAAACGCGGGATGGCGGTGATCTGGATCAGTCACGATCTCGGGGTGATCGGCCGGATCGCGGACCGCGTGATGGTCATGCGTTCGGGTCGCATCGTCGAAAGCCGGAAGGTGGCAGCACTCTTCGACGACCCGCAGGACGAGTACAGCCAGAAGCTCCTCGACTCGCGGCCGCTGTTGAGCAAGGTCGAGGACCGGGACGCCGGCGTGGGACCGGCGAAGGACGTCGCCGAGAAGCCGGTGCTGCAGGTACGCGGGCTCGGCGTCGAGTACGTGGTGCGCGGACCGACGGGTCGGCACGTGGTGCATGCGATCGACGGGGTGGATCTCGAGGTGGCACGCGGCCGGACCCTCGGCATCGTCGGCGAGTCGGGGTCGGGGAAGTCCACGGTCGCAGGCGTTGTGACCGGACTGATCACCTCCGGCCAGGGAACGACGGTGACGGGCAGCGTCACCGTCTCCGTCGACGGGCGCGAGGTCGAGGCGGTGGGCGTCCGCGGTGCCGACGAGGCGCTGCTCCGACGCCGGGTCGCGATGGTGTTCCAGGACCCGACTGCGTCACTCGATCCGCGGATGACGGTCGCCGCGTCGATCGCCGAGCCGCTCCGCGCACACGGACTGACGTCCGGACGCGACGAGATGCGGAGTCGTGCGCAGCAATTGCTCGACGACGTCAGCCTCGACGCGTCCTTCCTCGGCCGCTATCCGCACGAGCTGTCCGGCGGACAGCGGCAGCGCGTCTGCATCGCGCGTGCGTTGGCCTCCGAACCGGAGATCCTCATCCTCGACGAGTCGACGGCATCTCTCGACGTGTCGGTGCAGGCAGGCGTCCTCGACCTGCTGCGCGGCCTCCAGCGCGACAAGGGGCTGACCTTCCTGTTCATCGCGCACGACCTCGCCGTCGTCGAGCAGATCAGCGACACCGTCGCGGTGATGCAGAACGGCAGGGTCGTCGAGACCGGTCCGGCGTCGCGGATCCTGCATGATCCCGAAACCGACTACACCCGCAGTCTTCTCGCGGCCATTCCCCCGGAGGTTCCGCAGCGGGCGTGAGCCACCCGCGCAGCGCCGCCTCTGCGGCGCGGAACCCTCCCCGAACGAGCGGCGAAGCGATCAGCGGATCTTGAAGATGACCGCCCGCTGGACCACGAAGTTGATGACCGTCGCGGTGCCCTGCGCGATGACGAAGGCGATCGCCGAGTAGAGGGCGGTCTTCTCCCACAACGACGACAACCAGCTGTACAGACCCACGTTGACCGCGAACGTGACCAGATAGAGAAGCACGACCGCGATGAAGCGGGCGGCGCTCGGCTCCGCGCGGAAGGTCCAGCGGCGGTTGATCAGGTACGCGACCGTGGTACCGAGGATGAAGCCGAGTGCCTTGGCGACCCAGTCCGGGGTTCCGACGATGTACTGCATGAACAGCGTCAGCCCGAAGTCGAGGACCGCCGACCCGGCACCGGTGACGATGAAGCGGATCAGCTGCGTCTTGAGGTCGACGTCGGTCGACGCCTCTTCGTCGTCGAAGGGCAACTCGATCGGCATCGGCGCATGCCGCGTCGTGAAGTCCTCGTGATGATGGGGAGGCACTTCACCTGCGGGATCATGGTTGCCGGAGTCAGGTCGAGACACGCTGACACCCTAGCTCGTTTCGATACGACCCCTCCGCAAGCTCCGGGGTCTACTCAACGATCAGGGGATACGGCTCGTCCGCAAGCTCCGGGGTCTACTCAACGAACAGGGGATACGACCCCTCCGCAAGCTCCGGGATCTACTCAACGAACAGGAGATACGGCTCGTCGCAAGCTCCTCGCCTAC
>NZ_JSYC01000063.1:0-26064 GCF_054823965.1 Gordonia sp. GN26
CCGCAAACCCACCCCTTTTCGCCAAACCCAGCACCCCCGTCGGCGGTGGGTTTGGCGATCGGTGGTGGGTTTGCGGGGTTCAGGCAACGCCGGCCGCGCGAAGCGCCTTGACCAGCGTCGCGTGGAAACGGGCCTCGTCGCGCAGGTCCTTCCACGTCCAACGGACGACCGTATAACCCTGCGCCCGAAGCTTGTCCTCGCGGATCTTCTCGTCGACGACGGTTTGCCAGGCCGCCTTCCCATCGAACGTTCCGTTGTACTTGACCAAGCCGTCGAACTCGCCGATCACCTTGTCCGCCAGCAGGAAGTCGACGCGTGCGATGAACTCGCCGCGATCGTCGACGATCCGCACTTGCTGTTGCGGAACGGGCAGATCCGAGAAGTCGAGCATCACTGCGCGACTGAGGGATTCGCCGACACTCTCGGAGAGTGCATTTGCATGCGGCAGCATGCGGCGCAGCATCTCGACACCTTTGAAGCGTCGGCATGACTCGAGGATCGCCTGCATCCGTTCCGCGTCGGCCTTCATACGGAGCGCGGCATCGAGCACGACGAGTGCCTGACGGCTGGTCCCGAGACGCGCGACATCGCAGGCCGTTCGTTCGATCGAGGTGACGGTCACGCCGTCGACGATTTCGACGTCTTCGGCGTCCACCGCGCCCTGGTGTCGGACGACGCGTGCACTCAGCTTGCCGACCTTCGGCGACGTCACGTGGACGCGGGTCAGGTCGGGCCACAACAGGGGCAATCGGTGCATCGCGGCCGCCGAGACATGGCTGAAGATGCGATTCGGGTCGCCGGCCTTCGCGGCCGCCACGACCGTGAGCCGATGCTTCTCCACGTCGTCGAGTTGCTCGACTGTCGCGAAGTCGGCCATCGCGCCCGGCCACAGTCGGTGCAGTTCTTTGGATGCGACCTTCCCCCGGAGCACCTTGTCCGAGGTGTGGGTGCCGACGATGCTCGCGCGGCGAGCCAGTCCGAACTGATCGGTGGGAATCTCCATACGTATTCAGACGCACGGCGACTCTGTCTGGACCCACCTTTCCCCAAACCCACCAGAGATGGACAAACCCAGCACCTCAGCGGGTGGTGGGTTTGGCGAAAAGGGGTGGGTTTGCGGGCGGGTCAGTTCCGGGCGGTCGGGAGGCGCCAGCCGAACTTCAGGCCCAGGAGGCGTAGGCCGGTGGCGAGAATCGATCCGACGGTCAGCCAGACCCACTGGGGCACTGGGGTGTGATACGAGCCGACCGCGACGATGGTGGCGCCGAGCAGGGCCGGGATCGCGTAGAGGTCGGCGGGTTGGAGGAGCAGTGGGATCTCGTTGGAGATCACGTCGCGCAGGACGCCCCCACCGATGGCGGTCATGAGCCCGACGGCGGTGGCGGCGAAGGAACTCACGCCGACGTCGACCGCGATCGACGCACCGGTCGCGGCGAACAGACCCATGCCGAAGGCGTCGAGGACGAGGATCGACCTACGGAGCTTGGTGAATGCGGGGTGGAAGGCGAAGACGAGCAGGCTGGCGATCGTGGCGGTCAGCGCGTTGCCGTAGTTCTCGACCGAGGTGGGCGGGTTGATGCCGAGCAACACGTCACGCAGGACACCGCCGCCGACACCGGTGAGCACTCCGACGGTGACGATGCCCCACATGTCGAAGTCCTTGCGGACGCCGACCATCGCACCCGAGGCCGCGAACACCGCGATACCCGCGAAGTTCAGGACGTCGAGAAGCACCTTCCACTCCTCTCACGACCCGGGCGCACCGACCCCGCGGACCACACACGAATGGCCGCCCCCGGGTAACCGGGGACGGCCGTCCATGTGAAAATCGCGGTGCCGAGGCGGCAACCGGAAAAGGCTAGCGACGATCCAGATCGATGATGCCCGCGCGAGCGGCCTTCACGAGTCGACGCGGAATCCGCACGGGGACGCCGTTGACCTTTTCTTCCTGCAGTGCGGGGTTTTCCGCCTTCCACTGCGAACGACGGCTACGGGTGTTCGCCCGCGACATCCGGCGCTTCGGTACAGCCATGGTTGAGCCCTTCTCCTACGTGGTCTGCGTGGCCGTTGGCAACGCAGAGCGTCACCGATCGACCCGAGTCAGTGCGCCAATCGGCCCCCGCGGGCGCGGCACACAACCCGACCAGACTACCTGGCGAGACCGCCCAGCTCCAAAATGGCGGTCGAAGGCCTCGGTTCGCAGGTCCGCGTCATATGTATGACCAGGGACTTTCGACGCCGGTGAACAGTACGACCAGCCAGTACGCCAGCCACACGACGACGATGAACAGGCCGATGACGATGGCGGTCAGCGCGAGGCCGTCGCCGGTCTGCTTGCCGCCCGACGCCGCGATCTGTTTGCGCGCGACGACGCCCAGCACGAGCCCGATCAGACCGCCGATGCCGATGCACACGAGACCGAGCAGCGAGGCGACCAGCGCCGCCACCGCGAGAGTGTTGGTCTTCGGGGTTCCGTCGGCCTGATTCTCGCCGTAGGGATTGTCGACGGCGTGCTGCTCCCCCGCCGGCGACTGGGCGTGTGGCTGCTGTCCGTATGACTGGTGACCCGGCGGCGGACCGTACCCGGGCCGACCCTGCGGTCCGGGCCCCGGCTGCCCAAGTCCCGGCTGCCCAGGTCCCGGCTGCCCATGTCCCGTTTGCCCGTAGCCCGACGGTCCGGGCCCGCCGTACCCGGGCGGCGGCTGTTCGGGCCCTGGCTGCCCGGGCCCTGGCTGCCCGGTACCCGGCGGCGCGTAACCCTGCTGCCCATATCCGGGCGGCGGGCCGTAGCCCGGCTGCGGTGGGCCACCCGGTCCGGCAGGTCCACCGGGTCCGGCGGGCCCACCCGGCGGCCGCGTCGAGATGATGCGCGTCGAGTCGTACCCCGATGGCGCCGGACCGGGCGGTCCGGCGTGCGCGGGCGGAACGGGAGGCGTCTGGCCGGATGCGCCCGCGGTGCTGATGACGCGGGTGACGCCGTCGGCCGGGCTGTGCGACGGCGCGACCTCGGTGCCCTCCGGGCCGGCGCCCGGTGTGGAGGTCAGGGGCGTGGTCGTGCCCGGGGTCGACTGCACCGGCTCGGTGGTCTCCTCCGAACCGGTTTCGTCAGACTGGCCGAGGAGTTCCGCCCGCGACACCTTCTGCGTCGGCTCGTACGTGGGCTGATTCGGATCGGGTGCCGAACCCGGCGGCACCTGATCCGACTGGGACTGGGGTGTGGAGGACGGATCCTGCGGATCCCCGCCTCCGGTCGGGTTCGACATCAGATGCCTTTCACAAGCCGTGCGTCGTCGCGGCGCGAGGATCGTTCGTGCGCGGCGCGATGGCTGCGCAGATCACAGAGTAGTGAGAAAACGCGTCGAACTGGGCTGAAGTCGACGATCGCAGGCTCAGATCGGCCCGAAATTCGTTCAGTAGTAGTAGACGGAGTCCATCGAGTTGCCTGCGGCGATCAGGATGATGAAGAGCACGATCCACACGATCGCACCCAGGATTCCCAACCCGCCGGTGATGATCCCGGCCAGTCCCATACCGGTACCGGTCTGAGTTCCGGCCGACTGCTCGACCTCGCGTCGGGCCATGAACCCGAGGACGACGCCCGCAATGCCGAGCGGCAGCGCCAGCGGGAAACAGGCGGCAAGCATCACCAGGGCGACGATGCCGCAGATCAGTGCGCCGATCGCCTTGCCGTTGGTGGAGGTCTGCGGCGCGCCGTAGCCGTACCCGCCGTAAGGCGCAGCGCCATAAGGATTCTGGGCGCCGTACGCGGCCGACCCGTAGGCGGGCGCCTGACCGGCCTGGTACGGGTCGCCGTACTGGCCGTAGTTCGCACCCGGCGGCTGACCGTACGGATTCGCGTTGTACGGGTCCTGGCCCTGGGGCTGACCGTATTGGTTCTGCTCATACGGGTTCTGCCCGTAGGGGTTCTGTTCGTAGGGGTTCTGTCCATACGGATTCTGCCCGTATGGATTCTGGCCCTGCGGATCCGACGACTGGCCCGGCTGGTAGGTCTGCGCGAACTCGGTCGGCGCGTAGTCCGGGGAGGTCTGCCCCTGATCACCCTTGCTGAGGTTCGGACCCGATCCTCCGGGCTGCGATCCTCCCGAGGACCCGGAACCCGGCACCGTCCCCCAGTCGTCCTGGCCCTGGCCCGATCCCTGTCCTGGTGGATATGACACCCGCAACCCCCTCGTTCGATCCGATAAATCCGTTCCTCACCCTAATGAATAGACTCGAGCGGTGTCTGGCGTCATCTCCGGCTTCACGGTGATCTTCATAGTAGTCGGGGTCGGCTATCTACTGGGTCGGACGCACGTGCTCGGCGACCACGCGCACGAGGTCCTGTCCCGCCTGGTGTTCTTCGTCTTCACTCCGGCACTGCTGTTCCATTCGCTGGTCACCTCGGATCTGTCGGTGATCTTCTCCTCGACGCTGGTCATCGCCGGCGGCAGCGCATTCCTCATCGCGGGCATCTATCTCGTCATCGCCAAGCTGTGGCTACGACGCCCCGTCCCGGAACTGGTCATCGGATCGCTCGCGTCGTCGTATGTCAACAGCGTCAATCTCGGTCTGCCGATTGCGATCTTCGTCCTCGACGACGCGTCGTTCATCGCGCCGCTGCTGATGTTCCAGATCCTCATCCTGTCGCCGATCGCGCTGGTGACGCTCGACCTCACCGCCCTCGAACCCACTGCCGGCCGTTCCCTCGTCCGCAATTCGCTGATCGCCCCGATGACCAACCCGATCGTGGTCGGCGGGATCGCCGGACTGATCGTGTCGGTGCTCGGGCTGATGCCGCCGGCGGCCGTGATGTCGCCGCTGAAGATGCTCGGCGACGCATCGGTGCCGGCGGCACTGCTGGCTTTCGGGATGTCGCTGACCGGCGTCCAGGTGTTCAAGAAGGGTGAGAGTCCGCGCCGCGACATCGCTCTCGCCGCAGTTCTGAAGATGATCGTGATGCCGCTGACCGTGTACGCGATCGCGAAATGGGGTTTCGGCCAGACGGGTGAGGCGCTGTTCGCCCAGGTCGTGATCGCCGCGCTGCCGACGGCCCAGAACGTCCTCGTCTACGCCACCCGCTACCGGCGGGGACAGATCATCGCCCGGGACACCGCGCTGATCACCACGCTCGCATCGATCCCGGCGATCGCCGTCATCGCTCTACTGCTCGCCTGAGGTCCTGCCGCGCCGGACGGCACCTCACGCGTCAGGATGTTCGCGCGGCACGACCTTCACCTCGACGCCGCCCATCAGCGCGAACCCGGTCACGCGCACGACAGGTGCGCCCGGGCGCGGCGACTTCTGCGACTTGCCGCCGAAGCCGCCCATGATCCCCAGTCCGCCGACCTCGACGGTCACGCCTTCCGGAACCTTCACCTCCACGCCACCCATGATCACGACGCATTCGATGGTGAGAACGGGTGCGGTGAACTCGACCTCGCGCAGGTCGATCTCGACGCCGCCCATGATCGCCGTGGCGGTGAGGGCGTCGGCGACCACCGCGGTCCCCGACAGCTCGCTGCCCGACATGATCGCCAGCCGATGGCGCACCGCGACGTCGGAGCTCCCGCCGGTCACCCGCGGGCCCGGTGACATCGACGACGCCGGCATCGCCACGCCGAGCTGCGCGACCGGGAGGTCGTCGGTCAGCTCGTCGAGATCACCGAAGGTCTTGGCCATCACCGCTTTTCCCGCGCGCTCCTCGTACTCGACGAGGGAGAGGCTGCCGTGGGCCATGGCTGCGGACAGGATTTCGTGTACCAGTTCCCGATCGGCGTCGGCAGCACGCAGACGCGCCCGTCGATCGTCGGGTACGGGTAGATCGCCGGAGGAGGTCACATCAGGAAACCCTAGTGGCCACACCGCGCCCCGACCACCCTGATTTCCACCCTGAGCCGACCCCGACGATCAGCCGCGTCGACGTCCCTTCCGCGACTTCAGGTAGTCACCGACCACCGCGGCACCGAGACCGTCGACGTCGGGCGCGACGACGCGACCACCGATCCGGCGGGCGATCTGGTCCATGAAGTGCGCCAGGCCGGGGTCTTCGCCGAGGCGGAAGAACGTGACCTGTGCACCGAGCCGGGCCACGTGGTCGAGTTCGCGCACCGTCAACGCGATCGTCTGCGGGTGCGGCGGATAGAAGAAGAACGGCTCGCCGCTGGGGTCGAGGTGGGCGGTGGGTTCGCCGTCGGTGACCACCAGGACCACCGGCTGTGCGTTCGGGAAGCGACGCAGGTGTCGCTGCGCGAGCAGCAGCGCGTGGTGCAGGTTGGTGCCCTGTTCCATACGCGGTTGCAAGCCGGTCAGTTCGGCGATGTCGATGGAGCGAGCGTAGCGGCCGAAGGCGATGAGATGCAGTTCGTCGCTGCGGAACCGGGTGGAGATCAGATGGTTCAACGCGATCGCGGTGCGCTTCATCGGCGTCCAGCGACCCTCCATCTCCATGGAGAACGAGGTGTCGACGAGGAGCACGACCGCCGCCTGGGTGCGGCTCTCGGTCTCGGCGACCTCGACGTCGCGCACGTCGATCCGCACACCTGAGCGCGCCATCTCCGTCGTCGCGAGCGACGGTTCCGTGGTCTCGGAGACGGTGCGCAACACCGCATTCGACACCGTGCGGGTGACGTCCCACGGGTCGGTGTCGCCGAACTCCCACTCCCGGCTTGCCCCGGTGGGTTCACCGAGGAGCCCGGTCTGCCGGGTCTGGCGGTCGCCGCGTCGCCCCGACAGCTGCTCGGCGATGTCGCGGAAGATCGACTGACCGAGCTGACGCATCGCCTTGGGGCTCAGGCGAAGCTGACCGTCGGCGGTGCGATCGAAGAAGCCCTGCTCCGACAACGCCTTCTCGAGTTCAGCGAGCATCCGTGCATCGACGGCGGCCTCGTCGCCGAGCTGGCGGGCGAGTGCGTCGAGGTCGATGTCGTCCATCTGGGCGCCGGCGTACTGCTGGGACAGCTGCTCGGACAACGCTTCGAGTTCCGAGATGTCGCGCAGAGCTGCGGCACCTTCCCCGAGTCCCATCGGCTGGTCTCCGGAGAACGACTGCGCGTTGTCCCAGTCGAGCCCCGGTCGTGCCGCGCGCAGCTGCGAATCCATCTGCGCGAGTTGACTCATCAGGTCCGGCGAACCGAAGGCCTGCTGCGCCAGCTGATCCAGCTCGGCCTGCTGCTCCGGGGTCAGCGAGTTGTAGAACTGCTGGGCCGCCGCGGCCCGTTGTGCCAGCGAGTCGATGAGTTCCTCGGTGTTACGCGGGTTCTCCGGGAAGAAATCTCCGTGGGAGTCCATGAACTCGTCGAACTTCTCCGACGTGTCCTCGCCGCGGTTGTGCGCCTCGAGTAGCTCGTTGAGGTCCTTGAGCATGTCCGAGACCCGTTGCCGGTCGGCCTCGGTGGCGCCTTCGAGCGCCTCCTTCATGCCGGCGAACCGCTGGTCAAGCAGCTCGCGGCCGAGGAGGTCCTTGATCTTCTCGTAGTCCTCCCGGGCCTGCGGGCTGCGCCAGTTGTACTCCGACAGCTCTTCGACGGCCTGCGCGGTCGACGGTGGCAGGCTGCCGATCTGCATCTCCGCGAAACGCGCATCGTCGTCGAGGTCGCGGGCGAGTTGCTTGCGCTCTTCCAGGACCGCGCGGTCGAGCAGTTCGCGGATCTCGGCGAACGTGCCGTCGAGGTTTCGCTTCTTCAGCAGTTCCTGCCGGCGTCGGTTGACCTGTTCCCGGAGCTTGTCGAGGCCGCGCATGTTCGGGGTGCCGCGGCGCAGCAACTCCCGGAGGGCACGCTGCGGCGACGCACCGGCCATGACGTCGTCGCCGATCGTCTCCAGCGCCTCGCGCAGATCCACCGGCGGGGCGAGCGGATCGGGCCCGCCGGTGTACCGCTGGTAGCGCGAACGATGGAAGCTCTTGCGCGCCAATGTGTTCTCCCTCAGCCGTAGATGGTCTGGCCGGCCTCGTCGGCTTCCTTGCCGATCCGACGTGCCAGGAACAGACCCTCGAGTGCCAATTCGACGGCACTCGCCCGCTCGCCCTCGATGTCGGCGTCGAGACGCTCGGCGATCGCGTCGAGCACGGCGCCGGTGGTCTCCGGGGACGGGATCGAACCCAGGAAATCGCCGGCCCGGACACGGTCGCCGGTCACGACCGGTTCACCGTTCTCCAGCGCGTCGACGAGCGCTGCCATGTCGATCCCGCCGAGGTGCGCGCGGACGGTGTCGGCAACGGACTTGCGCATGAGGTGCTCGAGGATCTCCAGTTCGCGCCCCTCTTCGCCGGACTCGAACTCGATCTTGCCGCGCAGCACCTCGACCACCGACTCGAGGTCGACGACGCGCGCGACAGCCTGCTCCTCGCCGGTGACCGCCGCGCGGTGAAGTGCCGCTGCGGCAACGGTTTCGGCGGCTGCGATCGAGAAGCGAGCGGAGACACCCGACCGCTGGTCGATGGACGGGTGGTCGCGGGCGTAGCGGGTGAAGCGTGCCAGGATCTCGGTGATGAACGTCGGGACACTCGCGGTGAGGTCGGCCTCCTGCTCGATGACGGCGACCTCGTCGTCGAGTTCGAGCGGGTAGTGCGTACGGATCTCGGCGCCGAATCGGTCCTTCAGCGGGGTGATGATGCGTCCGCGGTTGGTGTAGTCCTCCGGGTTCGCGCTCGCCATCACGAGCACGTCGAGTGGGAGCCGCAGCGTGTAGCCACGGACCTGGATGTCGCGCTCCTCCATCACGTTGAGCATCGACACCTGGATGCGCTCGGCGAGATCCGGGAGTTCGTTGATCGCGACGATGCCGCGGTGTGCGCGCGGGATGAGGCCGAAGTGGATGGTCTCCGGATCACCCAGACTGCGACCCTCGGCCACCTTCATGGGGTCGATGTCGCCGACGAGGTCGGCCACCGACGTGTCCGGGGTGGCCAGCTTCTCGCTGTACCGCTGCGAACGGTGCCGCCATTCGATGGGCAGATCGTCGAGCAGGTTGGCGGCCTTGCGGATCGACGCCGGGGTGATCGGCTCGTACGGGTGCTCGCCGAGCTCGGAACCGGCGATCACCGGCGTCCACTCGTCGAGGAGTCCGACGAGGGTGCGCAGGATGCGGGTCTTGCCCTGGCCGCGCTCACCGAGCATGACGACGTCGTGGCCGGCGATGAGCGCACGTTCGAGCTGCGGGATGACGGTGGCCTCGAAGCCGACGATCCCCGGCCAGGGGTCGCGGCCCTCGCGGAGAGCGGTCAGCAGGTTGTTGCGGATCTCGTCGCGCACGCTGCGCTGCACGTGGCCGCCGGCACGCAGTTCACCCAGGGTGCGGGGTGACGGGTGGCGGGTTTCGGTCGACTGAGAACCATGGGTGGTGAAGTTGTCCTCTGGCACGTGATCCACGCTACTCCGAGTTGTGATGTGCGTGCGTGCCGTACGGGCTTCGACGAGGCTCAGCCGGCAGGGGAACCGGGGCTCAGCCGGCGGAGGGACCGGGGCCCGGCGACCAGGCCGGGTCGCGACCGACGAAGCCCATCAGGCGGCTGACGGCGTCGGCGTCGGCCGGCACCTCGACCGCGGGCCCGTACTGCCCCGAGCTCCGCAGCAGCTCGTCGATGGGGATCATCCCGTCGAGCAGCATCCCGGCGTAGCCGGGGTCGAGGTCCGGGGTGACGCCCTGCGACCGGGCGAGATCCCAGGAGTGCATGTACACGTCCGCGGTGTAGAACCGGTCGACCGCGTCGGCGAGGCGGTGCTCCCCTGCCATCGGGTGGGTGAACGTCTCCCCCGCCGACCGGCCGTCGAGCAGACCCTGCACGGCGGCCGCATGCGCCGACCATGCCCCCGCGGGATCGTCCGCGACCGAAGGACCTCCCGGCAACCGCACACCGCCGGCGTCGAGGAACCCGGTGAACCAGTCGACGAGGTGGGCCACGACGTCACGAGCGACCCACCCGTCGACCGGCGTCGGGGCATCCCAGTCGGAGACGCCTGCGATCACGTCGGCGAATCCGGCCGCGACCTCCCGATGCCGGTCGGCGGGGTCGAGTTCGGTCAGCGACACGGTTCAGACCTCGCCGGACTCGAGCAACTTGTCGAGGGCGGCGTACCCCTCGTTGACGCCGACCTCCATCCCCGACGACAACCAGGCGTCGCGGTCGGCGAAGCTGTCGCACAGGGATTGGGCGTGCAGGCGGGTGGTTCCGTCGCCGAGATCCTCGAACCACATCGTCTCCAGCGACACCTGGTCCGGCATCCCCATCCACGTGAAGGTCTGCACGATCTTGTCCTCGCCGATGGTGTGGAAGCAGCCACGGAACTCGTGGTCCTGCCCTTCGTGGGTCGACACGTATCGCCAGGCGCCACCGTCGCGGGCATCCCATTCGACGACCCGGCTGGAGACCGAATCCGGACCGTTCCAGCGGACGAACAGTTCGGGATCGGTGTGGAGCTTGACGAGTTGGGCCGGGGTGCCTCGGAAGTCGCGGGTGATCCGGATGATCGGCACCTCCTTGTCGGCTTCGATCGCGGCCTCGGGGTAGCGGGTTGCGGTGGTGCTCATGACGCCTTTCCTTTCCTGGTTGTCTTCTCGTGCTCGACCTCGGGACGTTCCGCCTCGGGGCCGTCGTTCATCTCCGCGAGCAGTGCGTCGAGGCGCTGGTAGCGCTCCTCCGCCCGCTGTCGGTATCGCTCGATCCACTTGGTCATGAGGTCGAACACCTCTGCTTCCAGATGGACCGGACGTTTCTGGGCCTCCCGGGTTCGGGTGACCAGGCCGGCGTCCTGGAGCACCTTCAGATGCTTGGAGACCGCCTGGATGCTGACGTCGTACGGTTCGGCGAGCTGGGAGACCGTCGCGTCGGACACCGCCAGTCGCGCGACCATGTCGCGTCGGGTGGGGTCAGCGAGTGCGGCGAACACCTTGGACAGCTCGTCTGCCATTCCCCGTCCTCCTCAACCGTTCGGTTGAATACAACGATGCGCCCGTCCGGAACCGTTGTCAACCCCTTGGTTGAATAAGAGGGCAAGAAAAATCCCGCTGCCTGTTCGGCCCGGTCAGCGGGCAGAACAGCAGCGGGATCTCGGGTCAGTGCTCAGGCAGGCGGCTCAGGCAGGTCCGACGGGCGCGTCACCGCGCAGCGTGATGCGGTGCATGACCCGGCGGTTGTCGCCGTAGTCGCGGTTGGCGTAGTGCAAGGTGTTGCGGTTGTCCCACAGCACCAGGTCGCCGAGACGCCAGCGGTGGCGGACGATGTGCTCGGGCTTGGTGATGTGTGCGTAGAGCAGGTCGAGGATGCCACGGCTCTCGGCCTCCGAGACGCCCTCGATGTGCGAGGTGAAGCCCGGGTTGACGAACAGCGACTTGCGGCCGGTCTCCGGATGCACCCGCACCACCGGATGACTCACCGGCACGAGCTCGGTGACTTCTTTGCCGTCCCAGGTGTTTCCGCGTCCGTCGCGACGTTGCTTGAGGTAGTAGCCGAATTCGCGGCTGCCGTCGTGCACGGCCGTCAGCCCGTCGACGAGGCGTCGGATCGGCTCGGACAGCGACTGATACGCGAGTTCGGCGTCGGCCCAGTTGGTGTCACCACCGTTGCGCGGCAGCACGACCGGACGCAGGATAGAACCCATCGGCGGACGCGGCATGAACGTCACGTCGGTGTGCCACACGTCGGCGAATCCGTTGTCGGCGCTGTCGAGTTCGTAGACCTCGTCGGGCACGTCCCCGCTGTCCCACACCGGATGTCCGAAGGTGAGGTCACCCAGCCGGTTTCCGAACTCTATGTGCGACGCGTCGTCGAGATCCTGGTTCCGCAGCACGATGACCTTGTAGTCGATCAACGCCTGACGGATGGCCCGCACCTCGTCGTCCGAGGCCGTCGCGACGTCGAGACCGCGGATCTCGGCACCGAAGGTGGGGCCGAACTCATCGACGTCGAGCTCGACGCCCGAGGAGACGATGCCGGCGGCCGGAGCGGCGGTCCGAGCAGCAAAAGTCCGAACAGCAGTGGCGCGGACGTCAGAAACGGGATGGGAGATGGTCATGAGGGTTCCTTCTCGGGGATGACTGGTGGTGGCGAGGAGCAACAGCCGCCGGCGGGGATCCGTGGTGGGATCCGTCGGACCAGTTCATCGAGTGGACCGTCATCAGATGCATCGACTCCGTTCCGTCCGCCGGCCCGGTACACGACATGCTCGACGAGCAGTCGTGGTGCGGGAAAGACAGGACGAGAACGGACACCCGTACTTTTTAATCTCCCGTCGACCGCTCGGACAGGGTTGCGCCCAGGGTGAGGAAAACACCCCGCGGCGGCGACGCGACGCTCAGCCGACCGCGAGCCACACCGCGAGGCCGAGACCGCACAGTCCGACCACGATCCGCAGCGGACCGGCGGGCAGGCGTTTGACGACCGGTGGGCCGCACCAGCCGCCGAGCAGACAGCCGATGGCCATCGCGAGGGCCGCCCACCAGTCGACGGGCCCGAAGATCATGAAGCCGACCGCGGCGACCGCATTGGCGACGCCGAGGAACAGCGACTTCGACAGTGCCGCACGCCAGAGCGGCTCGCTGGTGACCACCAGCATCAGGGCCAGGATCATGATGCCCGCACCGGCCCCGAAGTAACCGCCGTAGATACAGATCAGCGTCAGCCCGACGATGAAAACCCAGGGGCGTTCGGCGTGCGACGTCGCCCACCGCCGCAAAACCGGTTGCACGAGAAGGGCTGTGGCGGCGATGGCCACCAGGAACGGGACCAGCGCCTCGAAGGCCTCGGCGGGTGTGAGGAGAAGCAGTACCGCACCGATGGTCCCGCCGATCAGGGCGGCGATCAGCCCGATGACGAGGCGGCGTCGGTCGCCGTCGAGCAGGGCCCTCCCCGACTGGGCGGTGCTGCCCACCCCGACCGCGACGAGTGCGACCGTGTTGGTCACGTTCGCCGCGATCGGGGTGAGACCGACCGCGAGGAGTGCGGGATAGCTGACGATCGACGCCAGCCCGGTGATGTATCCGATCAGGCCCGCGCCGAAGCCGGCGACGACCAGTAGTGCGAGGTCAGTGAGCGAAATGGCGTGCCCCGGTGAGGTAGAGCGTCACGCCCGCCTCGTTGGCCGCCTCGATGACCTCGTTGTCACGGATCGACCCGCCCGGCTGCACGACAGCCTTGACGCCCGCCGACAGCAGCACCTGCAGACCGTCCGGGAACGGGAAGAAGGCATCCGACGCGCCGACGGAGCCGGCCGCGCGATCGCCGGCCCGCTGGACGGCGAGGTGAGCGGAGTCGACACGGTTGACCTGGCCCATGCCGACGCCTACCGAGGCGCCGTCGGCGGCCAGCAGGATGGCATTCGATTTCACCGAACGGCAGGCGCGCCAAGCGAATTCGAGATCCGCGAGGGTCTGGGCGTCAGCCGGCGGGCCGGCGACGAGGTTCCAGTTCTCGGGGTTGTCGCCCTCGGCGTCGATGACGTCGCGCTGCTGGATCAGCAGACCACCCGAGACCGGCTTGGTCTCGACCCCGGTCGCCGACGGCGGTGTCGCGATCAGCACGCGGATGTTCTTCTTACGGGTCAGGACCGAGAGGGCGCCGTCGGCGAAGCCCGGCGCGACGATGACCTCGGTGAAGATCTCGGCAACCTGTTCGGCCATCTCGACGGTGATCTCGCGGTTCGCCGCGATCACGCCGCCGTAGGCGCTGACCGGGTCGCAGGCGTGGGCCTTGCGGTGCGCGTCGGCGATGTCGGCGCCGACCGCGATGCCACACGGGTTGGCGTGCTTGATGATCGCAACCGCCGGGGCCTCGAAGTCGTGGGCGGCGCGCCATGCGGCGTCGGCGTCGGTGTAGTTGTTGTAGCTCATCTCCTTGCCGTGCAACTGCTCGGCGGTGGCGAGGCCACCTTCCCCGGCGTTGCCGACGTAGAGAGCGGCGGCCTGGTGCGGGTTCTCGCCGTAACGGAGGACGGCCGAACGGTTCCAGGTGGCACAGGCCCAGATCGGGAACTGCGAGTCGTCCTCGGGGGCGACGACACTCGACATCCACGAGGCGACGGCCACGTCGTAGTCGGCGGTGTGGCGGAACGCTTTGGCGGCCAGCTTCTTCCGGTCCGTAAGAGTGAACCCGCCGGCCGAGATAGCCTCGGTCACCCGTCCGTAGTCGGCGGGGCTGGTCACGACAGCCACCGATGGGTGGTTCTTCGCCGCGCCGCGCACCATCGACGGGCCGCCGATGTCGATCTGTTCGATGCACTCGTCGGGGGTCGCGCCCGAGGCGACGGTGGCGGTGAACGGGTAGAGATTGACGACGACGAGATCGAAAGCGGCGACACCCAATTCGGCGAGCTGCGAGACGTGGTCGTCCTTGCGGGTGTCGGCGAGGATGCCGGCGTGCACCTTGGGGTGCAGGGTCTTCACACGGCCGTCGAGGCACTCGGGGAAGCCGGTCAGCGTCGAGACCTCCACGACCGGGACACCGGCGTCGGCGATGGTCTTGGCGGTCGATCCCGTCGAGACGATCTCCACACCGGCGGCCTGGAGTGCGGTCGCGAGATCGGCCAGGCCGCTCTTGTCGTAGACACTCACCAGCGCGCGCCGAATGGGTCGGCGGGCGCTGTCAGCGGGCTGTGCGTTCACGGGATGCGGGCCTTTCGTCCATCGATGACTACTCCACGGGTGACCAGTGCGGTCACCACTTCGGCGAGCAACACGCGCTCGACCGTCTTGATGCGTTCGTGCAAGGTGTCGACGGTGTCGTCGTCGTCGACCGTGACCACCTGCTGCGCCAGGATCGGGCCGGTGTCGACGCCTTCGTCCACGAGATGGACGGTCGCACCGGTGACCTTGACGCCGTAGTCGAGTGCCTCGGGCACACCGTGTGCCCCGGGGAATGCCGGCAGCAGGGCGGGATGGCTGTTGACGATCCGTCCACCGAAGCGTTCGAGGAACGCGGAACCCAGGATCTTCATGAAGCCCGCGGTGACCACCCAGCCGGGATCGACGGCGGCGACCGCCTCGGTGAGCGCGGCGTCCCACGCGGCGCGGTCGGCGTGGTCGGCGACGCGGCAGGTGATCAGCGGGATCTCGTTGCGATGCGCGATCTCCTGGGCCCGGCAGACGCGGTCGACGACGATGGCCGCGACAGTGAACGGGGCATCGTCGGCGGCGGCGCGGGCGAGCAGCGACTCGAGCAGAGAACCGGTACCCGACGCCATCACCACGACGGGTGTTCGTACGGGCGCGGTCTCAGATGTCACGCCTGCGAGCCTAATAGCAGCACGTCGAGCGGGGATCGGCGGGTCTCAGCGCCGACGGCCGGCACCGGGTGTTCCCGGGTAGAGGTCATAGTCGGCGTCGTCGACGAGGTCGCTGTCGTCGAGATCCTCGGCCGGGATCCGGTTGGCCGACGGCGCGGCGTCGTCGGCTGCGGCGGGCTCGAACCCGCCGTCCTCGTAGACGGCGTCCTCGTACTCCGCTTCCTCGTACTCGCCGTCCTCGTACTCGCCGTCGTCACCGTCGGCCTCGTCGTACTCTCCGTCGGCGTCGGTGTACTCGACGTATTCGTCGTCCTCGTCGAGGTCGGCGACGATGACGTATTCGTCTTCGAAGCCGAGGTCGTCGGGGTCGTCGAAGTACTCGTCCCCCACTGCGGCGCGGGCGGCCCGGGTCGACGGTAGGAAGGCGTAGACGATCGCGAGGAGGATGCCGATGACCGCGATCCAGCCGAGCGTGAAGACGCCGGCCGCGGAGACGGTGACCGCGACGTCGCCGAACTCGCCCAGGGTTCCGCCGGCGGCCGCGGTCAGGATCGCCATGGCCGAGGCGGCGACGGCGGCGGCTACGCCGATCGAGCGCACATGGGCGACCGGGTTCAGGTCGCGGCAGCGCCAGCCCACGAAGGCCGCGACGGCGGCGGGGGCGATCAGGCCGAGGAAGCCCCAGCTGCCCGCACCGGTGCCCTCGGGCAGGACCGCGAGGGCGGGTACGGGCGGGACCGCTCCACCGCGGACGGTGAACAGGTCGACGGTCATCGCACCGATCTGCACATCGGAGCCGACGAGGACCGCGGTCGCGCCGATCATCAGGTTCGGCAGATACATCAGGGACAGCAGGCTGAGCCCGAGGAAGCCGTCGAAGTCATAGCCGGTGTCGATCAGCTCGCCGATCTGGGTGTGCCGCATCAGCATGCGCAGGCACACCAGGACCGCGCCGGCCACCACGAGGGCCAGAACGGCAACGAGGCCGTATCGGAAGCCGCGGCGGTCGGCGTAGGACATCCCCCACCGGGCCGCGAAGTCGTGTCGTCGGACCCACGTGACACCGGCCAGCGCGGCTCCGCCGTGGATGCCGATCGTGTAGGCGAAGGCGATCAGCGCATTGGGCGTCTGCACCGGCAGCACCGATCCGCCGTCCATCACGATCGCCAGCGACATCGCGGTGATCAGGAGCGGGCCCACGATCGCCGAACACACCACCGCCCCGACGTCGAACAGGTCGTGTGCCGATCGTTGCCTCGGTCCGCTCCCACCGATCGCGCGGGCCGTGAGACGGGCGGTGCCGATCGCGACGACCAGGGTCGGCAGCAACGGCAGGACACCGATCGTGACCCCGCTGATGGTGACCGGCACCTGGTGGATCGCCAGCCAGCTCGAGGCGATCGCACTGGGCAGGCCGGTGAGTCCGCTGCCCGCGAGCAGCAGCACCGTCAGCATCACGACGATGAGCGTGACCAGGGCGAGCGCGGGAACGGTGAACGCGACCACGGCCAGCTGCCGGGCCGAACCCTCGACGTCGTTGCGCTGGGCACGACGGGATCGTCGCAGCGCACGCAGCTGCGACGCGAGGTTGTCCGCGGTCGAGTCGGGCCTGAAGGTGGGCATCGTCATGAGCGTGGCATGGTCGGCCGCCGGGCCGTCGGAGACGCGCCGCGATGAGACGGAAAGCGTCTCAGGTCACCGCGGACACGCGCTTGAGAACGACAGTGCCCGGAATCGATAGTGCCCCGCCGACGCGTGTCGACGGGGCACTCTCGGTGTCTGGATCAGCTACCGCTACTGGTGGGCGGTTCGGGCTTCTGGAAGACCGTGGTCGAGTGATCGGCGGCCTGGCCGGCCTCGGACTCACTCGCGGAGGCGCCACCCGACTGCGCAGCACCGGACGACGCACCGGAGGCGCCTGCCGAGTACTGCCCCGGGGTGTAACCGCCGTATCCGGACTCACCCGGTGCCGATGCCTGGCCGGACTGGGCGCTCGAGTAGCTCTGGCCGGTGCCGGGAGCCTGCGAGTACGCCGACGGGTCGTAGTTCGCCGAGGACTGCTGCCCGTACTGCGACTGGCCGCTGCCTGCGCCGTACGCGGAGGCCTGCGCGTCGCCGTGACCGGCGCCCTGCTGGCCTGCCGAGGCGTCGGTGCCCGACGTCGCGGCCGTGATCGGTCCCGTGGCCGACGAGGGGGCCGCGAGCGCAGGAGCCACCTTGACGACGTCGGCTTCGACGAGCAGCCACACGATCGCGAGGAGCGCCGACAGCAGCGAGAAGATCAGCAGGACGATGGCGCCGGAGGCGTTGTTGTCCACGCTGAGGAACAGGAACAGCGTGATCAGGAAGGCCGGAATGGTCAGCGCTGCGACGATCGGAGCCGCCGCGACCTTGACGCCCGGGATCAACGAGATGAGCGCCAGGACACCGGCGACGGCGACGAGCGCGTACGGGGCGTTGAACGGCGTCTGGAACAGCTCCACCGAGAAGTCATAGGCCCGTGCGGCGGCGAGGAAGCCGGAGAACAGCACGACGAGACCGAACAGACCGATGACACCGGCCAGGATCGTCGGGGTGATCGCGGGCAGACCCTGGCTCGGCGGTTTCACCGGCTGCTGCTGGCCGTAGCCGTACTGTCCGTAGCCCTGCTGCGGATTCTGGCCGTACTGCTGCTGGCCGTAGCCCTGCTGCTGTCCGTACTGCTGGCCGTAACCCTGCTGCGGATTCTGACCGTACTGCTGTCCGTAGCCCTGCTGGGGGCTCTGCCCGTAACTCTGCTGACCGCTCTGCGGGTACTGCTGGCCGTACTGGCCGTGGGACTGTCCGGACTCGGGCTGTTGCCCGTAGCCCCCCGTTGGATACGTCATTGGCGATCTCCTGGTCGGCTCGTCTGGGTTATCTGGCTCAGGTCGCGCGCCGGTGGTGACGGCATCGGCCGTCACCGCCCCGACGGGCACAACACCCGGCCCACGGTAGTACATGTGACCGGCGGGTCATATGGACCTTTCGACGTCTGCCGTCGACGACACCGCCCACGCTACCGATGTCCGACGATGTCGGGCCGCGGTCGTGCACAGCCGTCACCAGCGATGAGCCCGGCCCTGTTCGGCGTACCAGTCGACGAGCGAGTAGTCGTCGACCGACTTGGGATCGATGTTGACCTCCGACCGGCCGGCCAGAATCGCCGTGACCGGAACCTCGAGTTTCTTCCCGGTGCGCGTGTGCGGGATGCCCGGGGCCTCGATGACCTCATCGGGCACATGGCGTTTCGACAGTCGGTCGCGGACCGCGGCGGCGATCCGCGCGGTGAGGGCGTCGTCGAGTACGGCACCGGGGACGAGGGTGACGAACAGCGGCATCCAGTAGGCGCCGTCGGGTCCGTCCACGCCGAGGACGAAGGCCTCCGCGATCTCGTCGAGCGACTCCACGACCTCGTAGATGTCGGCCGATCCCATGCGGATTCCGTGCCTGTTCAACGTCGCATCGCTGCGGCCGTGGATGACCAGGGAGCCGCGTTCGGTCACGGTGACCCAGTCGCCGTGCCGCCAGACCGACCCGTCGGGATGGGTGGTCGGCCCTTCCCACTCGTGGTCGAAATAGGCGGCGCGGTAACGCGTGCCGTCCGGGTCGTCCCAGAAGTGCACCGGCATCGACGGCATCGGTGCGGTGACGACCAGCTCGCCGACCTCACCGACGAGCGGTGTACCGTCCGGCGCCCAACTCTCCAGCGCAACACCGAGATAGCGCACCGACAATTCGCCGGGTACCACCGGCACCCCGACCGATCCGCCGGCGAAGGCCGACACGATGTCGGTGCCGCCGCTGATCGACGAGATCGGTAGCCCCCGCTTCACGTGGTCGTCGACCCAGGTGAAGAGGTCGGCGGCGAGCGAGGATCCCGTGCTGCCCAGGGCCCGAAGCGCCGACAGATCGTGGTCGCGGCCCGGTTCGAGGCCGGCCTTTCGGGAGGCCTGGAGTTGCCCGGGCGAGGTGCCGAAGTAGGTGACCTTCTCGTCGGCGACGATCTGCCAGAGCTTGTCGGCGTCCGGATGGAGCGGCGAACCGCTGTAGCAGACGATCCGCGCACCACAGAGGAGGCCGGCGACCTGGTAGTTCCACATCATCCAGCTGAGTGCGGTCTGCCAGAAGAAGACATCGTCCGACGACAGGTCTCCATGCAGCGCACCGGCTTTGAGGTGCTCGACGACGACGCCGCCGTGCCCGTGGACGATGCCCTTCGGACGGCCGGTGGTGCCCGAGCTGAACAGCACCCAGAGGGGATGGTCGAAGTCCACGAGCACCGGTGCCGCGTCACCGGCCTCCGCGGAGAGCGCGTCGGCGTAGTCGACCCGCGTCGTGCTGTCCCCCGTCGGCTCGCCCGCGTCGCCGCCGATCGTGATGTGCGCGACGAGTTCCGCCAGCAGGCCGGCGAGTTCGGCGCTGTCCGAACGCTTGTCGATGTCCTTGCCGCCGTACCGGTATCCCGCGGCGCTGAACAGGACCTTCGGCCGGAGCTGACCGAGCCGGCTCGCGGCACCCTGCGGCGCATAGTCCTGGCCGCAACCCGACCAGATGGCGCCGAGGCTGGCGGTGGCGAGGAAGGCGACGACCGCCTCGGGGATGTCGGGCAGGTAGGCGGCCACGACGTCGCCGGTGCCGATCCCCTGTGCCCGCAGCGTCGCGGCCAGGGAGGCGACCATGCCGGGGAGTTCCGACCAGGCGATCTCGGTGCGTTCCCCGGCCTCGTCGAGTCCGACGACGGCGGCGCCCGGCAGGTCGGCGTGCCGCAGGATCTGGCTCACGTAGTTCAGCCGAACACCCGGGAACCACTGCGCGCCGGGCATACTCGGGTCGGCGAGCACGGCGGCGTCGCCCTCGGCGAGAGGTTCGGCGGCCAGGGCGTCGAGGTCGAAGAACTCCCACAGGGCTCGCCAGAACTGTGCCGGCTGCTCCACCGACCAGGACCACAACCGGTCGTAATCCGCGGCGTCCACGCCGAACCGGTTCTCCACGTGCCGGCTGAACCGCTCGATCCCGGCACCGGTCATCGCAGGTCCTCCAGGATGTGCGTGGCCTCTTCGCGCATCGCGACCTTGCGGACCTTGCCGGTGACGGTCATCGGGAATTCCTTGACCACGTGGACGTATCGGGGGATCTTGTGCCGTGCGATCTTGCCGTCGGCGAAGGCTCGCACGTCCTCCGCCGTGAGATCGGTGGCGTGGTCGCGGAGGCGGATCCACGCCATGAGTTCTTCGCCGTACTTCTCGTCGGGGACACCGATGACCTGGGCGTCGAGGATGTCGGGATGGGTGTAGAGGAATTCCTCGATCTCGCGCGGGTAGATGTTCTCGCCGCCCCGGATCACCATGTCCTTGATCCGGCCGGTGATGCGGACGTAACCGGCGTCGTCCATCTCGGCGAGATCGCCGGTGTGCATCCACCCCTCGGCGTCGATGGCCTCGGCGGTCTTCTCCGGATCGTTCCAGTAGCCGGTCATCACCGAGTAGCCGCGCGTGCACAGCTCACCGGTCTCGTTGCGGCCGAGCGTCTCCCCCGTACCGGGCGCGACGATCTTGATCTCGAGATGCGGGCCGACCTGACCCACGGTGGTGACCCGGAGTTCGAGCGGGTCGTCGACCCTGGTCTGGGTGGACACCGGTGATGTCTCGGTCATGCCGTAGCAGATGGAGACCTCGTTCATGTGCATCCGATCGACCACCTGACGCATCACCTGCTCGGGGCACGGCGAGCCGGCCATGATGCCGGTGCGCAGCGACGACAGGTCGGGCGCATAGCCGTCCGGAGCCGCGTCGAGCAGTGCGAGTTCGGCGATGAACATCGTCGGCACGCCGTAGAGGCTGGTGCAGCGATGTTCGGCGACCGCGTCGAGCGTGGCCTTCGGATCGAAAGCGGGGCCCGGGATCACCATGGCCGCACCGTGACTCGTGGCGGCGAGGTTGCCCATCACCATGCCGAAGCAGTGGTAGAACGGCACGGGCAGGCAGATGCGGTCGTCGGCGGTGTAGTCGAGCAGCTCACCGACGAGGTAGCCGTTGTTCCCGATGTTGCGGTGCGACAGCGTCGCACCTTTGGGGAATCCCGTTGTGCCCGAGGTGTACTGGATGTTGATCGGGTCGTCGGCGGACAGCGACGCCGCGATCTCGGCGACGCGTGCCAGCTCCTCGCCGGAGGGGGCGGCGGTCATCGAGGCCCACGCTGCGGACTCGAACGTCACCACCTCCCGCAGGTCCGGGCAGTGCGGACGCGCCTCCGCCAGCATCGACGCATATCCGGAGTCCTTGAACCGTTCGGCCGCGAGGACGACGCTCGTGCCGGATTGCTTCAGTGCGTACTCGACCTCGTTCTGCCGGTAGGCGGGGTTGAGGTTGACCAGGATCGCACCGATCTCGGCGGTGGCGTACTGGACGAGCACCCACTCGAACCGGTTGGGCGCCCACAGTCCGACCCGGTCCCCCTTGGCCACGCCCAGCCGCAGCAGGCCCGCTGCCAGTGCCCGTACGTCGCGGTGGAATTCGGCGTAGGTCCACTGTCTTCCGATGGCGGCGTCGATGAGCGCGACGTGGTCGGCGTACTTCTCGACGGTCCGCGCCAGGGTCGTGCCGATGGTGTCCGTCAGCAGAGCAGGATTCTGCGGCCCGCGGGTGTGTGCGAGGTTCTGGGCGTGAGCGTCATTGCTCATGAGCGGGCTCCGGTCTCTCGGTGGTGTCGGGGAAACGAGGGGTGTCGGAAGGCGGTTCGGCGCAGCGGGATCAGGCGTCGGCGTCGGCGTCGGCGTCGGGCCGTTCGGTCACGCGGGACAGCACGACCTCCGCCTGCCGGAGCACCGGCCCGTCGATCATCTGACCGTCGAGGCTGAAGACCCCGCCGCCGTGTTCGGCGGAGCCGTCGATGACCTTGTGCGCCCACGCGATCGCCTCCTCGGAGGGCTGGTAGCCGGCGCGGATGTGCTCGACCTGCGACGGGTGGATGCAGGCGGTCGCGGTGTAACCGAGGGCCACCGCATCGCGTACCTCGGCGACGAGGCCGTCGACGTCGTCGATGTCGAGGTGCACCGAGTCCACGGCGAACTTGCCGTGTGCCGCAGCCGCGATGCGGACCATCGACCGGACCCACGCGGCGACGTCACGGTATTCGCCGGGCCGCGGTTCGTCGGGCCCGAACCGGCTCGACGTCCCGCCGAGTCCGGCGACCAGATCCTCGGCGCCCCACATGAGGCCGATGCAGTTCGACGTGGCGGCGATGTCGTTGGCGCGGGTGGCACCCAGCGGCGTCTCGATCAGCGCGATCGTCTGGAACGCGGTGTCCAGGATCGACGCCACGTCCTCCGACTTGGCCTGCATGACGACCCGGTAGTTCGTCTCGGAGACCGCGGCCAGGTCACGCCGGTAGTCGCCGGTACCGGCCGGGTTGATCCGCACGATGGTGCGGTCCGGGTCGATCGGGTTGGCGATCAACGCTTCCCGCGCCGCGGCGCGGTTCTCCGGCGAGACCGCGTCCTCGAGGTCGAGGATCACGACGTCGGCTCGATCGAGGGCCTTCTGGTAGCGCTCGGGCCGGTCTGCGGGGCAGAACAGCAGTGCGGGCCCGGCGGGCAGCCAGGCGTTGGACAACTGGGAATCGCCCAGGCTCGATCCGCTCACGAGCGAATTGTCGGCGGGTCCGTCGAAGAACATCGTCGTCACTCCGTAGGTTTCTTGCGCACCAACGTGGCCCGCGCCGCTCGCGCGACGACCTCGCCGTGCTGATTGCGTCCGATGTGGGTCAAGTTCACCACGCCCTCCCCCGGCCTCGACCGGGATTCGCGTTTACCGGTGCACAGTGTCTCGGCGTAGAGGGTGTCACCGGCGAACAGCGGCGCGGGGAACGCAACCTCGGAGAAACCGAGGTTGGCCACCAGTGTGCCCTGTGTCAGCTGGCTGACCGAGAGGCCCACGATCGTCGACAGCGTGAACATGGAGTTGATCAGGCGCTGACCCCCGAAACCGGGCTGCTGCGCCGACCACGCGGCGTCGAGGTGCAGCGCCTGGGTGTTCATGGTGAGCGTCGTGAACAACACGTTGTCGGCCTCGGTCACGGTGCGTCCGGGTCGGTGCTCGTAGAGGGTGTCCTCGGTGAACTCCTCGAACCACAGGCCGCGCTGGACGACCCGGTTCACGGGTGTCTGGTCGTTGTCGCTCATGCGAAACCCAGCTCCCGGGCGATGAGCATGAGCTGCACCTCTGTGGTGCCCTCGCCGATCTCGAGGATCTTCGAGTCTCGGTAGTGACGGGCGACTGGGTACTCGTTCATGAACCCGTAGCCGCCGTGGATCTGGGTGGCGACGCGCGCGTTGTCCATGGCCGCCTCGCTGGCGACCAACTTGGCGATCGACGCCTCCTTCTTGAAGGGCTTGCCCGCCAGCATCTTCGCCGCCGCGTCGTAGTACGCGGTGCGCGCGACGTGGGCCCGGGACTCCATCCGCGCGATGGCGAAGGACACCGACTGGTACTCGCCGATCGGCTTGCCGAACGACTGGCGCTCCTTGGCGTACTTGACGCTCTCGTCGACGCAGCCCTGCGCCGCACCGGTCGCGAGCGCCGCGATCGCGATGCGACCCTCGTCGAGGATCGACAGGAAGTTGGCGTAGCCGCGGCCGCGTTCGCCGAGCAGGTTCTCCTTGGGCACGCGCACATCGGTGAACGTGAGCGGGTGGGTGTCCGAGGCGTTCCACCCGACCTTGTTGTAGGCCGGTTCGGCGGTGAAGCCGGGGGTTCCCGACGGCACGATGATCGTCGAGATCTCCTTCTTGCCGTTCTCCTTGACCCCGGTGACCGCGGTGACGGTGACCAGCGAGGTGATGTCGGTGCCCGAGTTGGTGATGAACTGCTTGCCGCCGTTGATGATCCACGAGTCACCGTCATCGCGGGCGGTGGTCGCGGTGGCCCCGGCGTCGGAGCCGGCACCCGGCTCGGTCAGGCCGAAACCGGCGAGCGCGGTACCGGCGGTGAGGTCGGGCAGGTACTGCTGCTTCTGCTCCTCGGTGCCGAACCGGTAGATCGGCATCGCACCCAGGCTCACGCCGGCCTCGAGGGTGATGGCGACCGACTGGTCGATCTTGCCGAGCTCCTCGAGTGCGAGAGCCAGCGCGAAGTAGTCGCCGCCCATGCCGCCGTACTCCTCGGGGAACGGCAGCCCGAAGAGGCCCATCTTGCCCATCTGGGCGATGACCTCGTACGGGAAGGTGTGGTCTGCATCGTGTTTCGCGGCCACCGGTGCCACCACGGTCTGCGCGAAGTCGCGCACCGTCTCGATGAGGTCGGTGTACTCCTGCGTGAGTTCCATGAGAGTCCTGTTCACTCTTGTAGCTTCGATTCGATCTGTTCTGTTCCGAGCCCTTCGTGGCTCGTCGCTTGCGCTCCTCGCACCTCAGGGAGCGAGTGGTCAGGGAGCGGGAACGGGCTCCCGGCTCTCCGCGGGGGTGACCACGGCGAGGATCTGTCCGGCATCCACCTTGTCACCCACCTTCACCGTGATGTCGACGGTTCCGTCGACGGGTGCGGTCAGCGCGTGTTCCATCTTCATCGCCTCGACGACCACGACCGCCGCGCCGCTGCTCACCTCGTCGCCCGATGCGGCTCCGACGGCGACCACGGTGCCGGGCATCGGGCTGGCGATCTCGCCGGCCCGATCGTCGGCGGCCTCGTCGAGCAGCGGACGGGCGAGATCGAGGACCCAGGCGCCGGACGGCCCCGACACCCACCAGGATTCGCCGATCAGCGTCGACGACCAGGACTGGCTGATCCCGTCGACGATGAGCCGGTCGGATTCGCGGCCGTCACCCGACTGTGCGGGGAGGTAGACGACATCGGCGGTCCACGACTCACCCTCGGCCCCGTCACCACCCTCGGTGACCACGGTCGCCGATCCCGAGATCGACTGTGCATCAGCGTGTTCGACGCGAATCGACACGGTGGAGTGGTGTCCGCCGCTCACGAGCCTGGTGATCACCGGGGCCGGTTCGCCGACGCGCCAGCCGACCGCCGACGACCAGACGTCACCGCGGTCCCGGGTCCCGATGCGGGCGAGGCCGACGAGGACCTGAGCCTCCGGGGAGGGTTGCGGCACCGCGTAGTCGGCGACCAGACGGTCGAGCAGTTCGGTGTCGAGCTCGGCGTCGACGACGGCCTGTTGCCGGAGCACGAAGCGGCAGAAGTCGATGTTCGTGACGACACCGAGGACGCGGGTGTGTGCCAGCGCCTGGTCGAGGCGTTCGAGGGCCTCCTCGCGGTCGCTGCCGTGCGCGATGATCTTGGCGAGCATCGGGTCGTAGTCGCTGCCGACACGCAGGCCCCCGAGCATGGCGGAGTCGACGCGGATGCCGCTGCCCGACGCGGTGTCCGGGTGGACGAGGTGTTCGATGGTGCCGCCCGTGGGGAGGAAGCCACGGGTGGGATCCTCGGCGTACACGCGGGCCTCGATGGCGTGGCCGGTGAGCGTGATGTCGTCCTGGGCGAAGCCGAGGATTTCGCCGCGGGCCACGCGGATCTGCTGCTCCACCAGGTCGATTCCGGTGACCAGTTCGGTGACCGGGTGCTCGACCTGCAGCCGGGTGTTCATCTCCATGAAGAAGAACTCGTCGGGCTTGTGGGCCGAGACGATGAACTCGACGGTGCCCGCGCCGGTGTAGCCGACGCTGCGGGCGGCGTCGCAGGCCGCCTCGCCGATCCGGGCACGGGTGTCGGCGTCGAGCAGCGCCGAGGGCGCCTCCTCGATGACCTTCTGGTGGCGGCGCTGCAGGGAGCACTCACGTTCACCGAGATGGATGACGTTGCCGTGGGTGTCGGCGAGG